>SVSW01000038.1 GCA_015064095.1 Oscillospiraceae bacterium
GTCATTTATCGGGAAGAACATTGATGCAAGGCAGAGGGTTAAGAAGATTCCGAACTGCGCCGCCGCACCGAATATCATTAGCTTGGGATTTGAGAGAACCGGTCCGAAATCGATCATCGCTCCGATACCGATAAAGAGAAGCAGCGGGAACAGCTCATTTGCTATACCTGCTTCATAAAGAGTTGTCAGAGGTCCTCCGGGACCGACTGCACCGGAAAACGGAAAGTTTACCAGGATCGTACCGAATCCGAGGGGAAGGAGCAGAGTGGGCTCCATTTTTTTGTAGATGGCGAGGAAGATCAGAAGCCCGCCGATGAGCCACATGACGATCTGCTGCCATGTGATCTGTACGATATATTCGTACAAGAAATCAAGTGCCATTTTTAAAGGTCCTTTCTTTATTCGATGTGTTTATTATATCAAATCATGAAATATTTGTCAATTGAAAAAGCGGCGCTCAGCGCCGCTTTTTTATCTGTTAAGAATAAGCTTTGTGAGCTCAACGGGGTTGACGATCTTGCCGTCCTTGTAGACGCGCATATTGCCCGAAGCGATCTCGTCGATGAGAATGACCTCGCCGTTATTGTAACCGAACTCAAACTTGATATCCCAAAGATCAAGACCGATGGTCTTAAGGTCGTCGGCAACGATCTTTGTGATCTTGAGCGTCTGATCCTTGAGGCTTTCGAACATCTCTTTCGTCATGACTTTAAGAGCAACGAGGCCCTCACCCGTGACAAGCGGATCTCCCTTTGCATCGTTCTTAAAGGTGCACTCAACATAGCCACCCTCGAGGACTGTGCCGTCCTTTATATATTCGCCGTAGCGGCGGATAAAGCTGCCGGTTGCGACAAGGCGGCAAATAACCTCAAGTCCGCCACCGCCGAGCTCCTTGCCGAAGCACTCCGCAGGGAGAACTTCCATCGTGGCGTTTTCAATGTCGGCAGAGATATAGTGTGTCTTTATACCCGCAGCCTTGAGCATTTCAAAATAGTAAACAGAAGTTTCGAGATTTGCTTTTCCGATACCGTCGATAGTGAGGCCGACGGTGTTCTCGCCGGGATCGAACACGCCGTCTTTTCCTGTGCAGTCGTCCTTGAACTTGAGAAGCACGTTGCCGTTTTCAAGTGCATAAACGTCCTTGGTCTTGCCTGTGTACAGCTTTTTCATATTAACTCCTTAAAAATGAATATTTCAACAAACAATATTATAAACCGAAAATCTGATTTTGTAAAGAGCATTTTTTAATGTAAAATGAATTTTTTTTACAATTGACGAAGCGAAATATGTATGTTATAATCTCTTTGGTATTTTTGACGAAAGCGAGAATTGTAAAATGATGATAAAAAGAGCCGAAATTTCGCATTTTGAGGCTGTAAAAGAGATATACGACGGTGCTCGACGGTTTATGAAGGAAAAAGGCAACCCGAATCAATGGATAGGCGGATATCCTCAGGATCAGGTCATATTTGACGATATAAAGGAGAAAAAACTATTTTTGTGTGAGGAGAACGGAGAGATATTGGGCGTATTTTGTTGCTTTTTCGGCAATGACCCAACATATGAAAAGATCTTTGACGGAGAATGGCTGAACGACCGCCCCTATGCCGTTATACACCGTATAGCGGTGGCTGAAAACGCGCACGGGCGCGGTGTTGCATCACTTTGCTTCGATTATGCTTTCGGTATTTGCGGCAACGTGAAAATAGATACTCATAAAGACAATATCCCGATGCAGCGTGCGTTGAAAAAGAACGGATTTACTCCTTGCGGTAAAATATATCTGAAAAACGGCGATGAAAGGATCGCTTTTCAAAAGTCAAAATAAAAAAGCCCGTTCGGGCTTTTTTATTTTTTCGGAACTGCCGTTGAGCCGCGAACCACAAGATTCGTTTTGAACTTTATGTATTGCGGTTCGGGACGGTTTTTGGAATTCAGCAGCGTTATGAGCAGCTGCGCTGCTTCGAAGGCAATGTCTTGAATGGACAGATCAACAGATGTCAGCTGAAAAGGGAAAGGAAATTCTCCTAAAATATTATCAACCCCTACAACCGAAATATCCTCCGGCACGCATTTGCCAATGTTTTTAAGATATTTGGCGGTCAAGAACGCGATCAGATCGTTAAAAGCTACAACGGCAGTGCACGACGGGTGCTCGTCAAAGAACTTGGCAATGATCGAAGTTTCGGCCTCCTTGGCGGTTGGAGAAAGGTGAATAACGGAATCGGCATCGTAGAGCACGTTAGCCTCTTTGAGCGCGGTTTTATAACCGTGAAGGCGCTCGTTTGAGCATATAATATTCTGATCTGCGTTGAAAAAAGCAATGTTTTTGTGTCCCAGCTCCAAAAGATGGCGAGTAGCGTTATAGCCCGCTGCAATATCATCGTGGCCTACATAATTATCGGAATCTCCCTCAAAATGTCGGCCGAGCAGAACGTACGGAACAGATGCTTGGCGCAAATATGCGAGGTTTTGAGCGCTTTTTTGCGTTGGCGTGATTATTATTCCGTCGATGTTTCTGCCAAGGCAGGCATTGATGGCATCACGTTCAAGATCTGCGCTTTCATCGGTATTAAACAGCGCGATCGTATATCCCGCCGCAAAAAAAATTTTTTCCATACATTTCAGAATAACGGAAAAATAAGGATTTTTTATGTCGGGAATAATTACTGCAACGGTCTTGCTTTTACCGGTCCTCATGCTGCTTGCGGTATAATTTGCAATGTAGCCGAGCTCCTTTGCGGTCTTACATATGTACGATCTTGTTTTTTCGGCAATATCCGTTTTACCGTTCAGGGCATGTGATACGGTGTTTATTGAATATCCGGTTGCCTTAGCAATATCGGAAAGTGTAACCTTCATTTTTTGACCTCCGATGAGTAGTAATTAATTATAACACGTATTATCAAAAATGTCAATAAAAGTCTTTACTTTGTATCGTTAATGTGCTATAATAATTCATTGGAGAACAAAATTTGCCGGGAGCACATAAAATTTTAGGGTAAATATTATGTGCTCCGCACAATCGTTGCAAATGCAACAAAAATACCAAAAAATAAAACCTATAATAAAATCAAAGGGTACTTCGGAATAATTTACCAAAAAGGAGAACGGTATGAATCAACATTATTACGATTATGTGGTTAATAAAAAAGCGCACCGCGCGCTCCGTCATGACTATGTAGATAACGGAGAGCTTGCGTCGGCTTATGCGGCGAACTCTGTTGTCGATGCAGATCGCGTTGCAGACAGGTTCAAAAAGATGCTCCGCGATGAAGTGCCGACTATTCTTGACGGACAGAAGATCGTTTTCATGAGAACGGTCAAAAAGCAGCCGAAGATATATACCGACGAGGAGTGGGCAGATATCGGAAGAAAGCACAAGCTCCATGAGCTCGGATTTGTTTCGAACCTCACGCCGATATATGCAAAAACGATCGCGCTCGGACTTGATGAGGTCAAAAAGACCGCAACAGAGCAGCAGAAAATTGAGATCGAGGCAATTCTCGACCTCGTTGACCGTTATGTCGACGAAGCGAAGCGGCTCGGGCGAGATGACGTTGTAGACGTGCTCTCGGTCGTTCCTAGGAAGGGAGCAACCACTCTGCGCGAAGCTATGCAATTTTTCAGGATCCTTCACTATTCGCTTTGGCTGGAGGGTACATATCATAACACCGTCGGCCGTTTCGACCTTATGATGAACCCATATTATGAGGCAGATGTTGCGGCAGGACGCCTTGATAAGGATACGGCACTTGATCTTGTTGAGGATTTCTTCCTTTCCTTTAACCTTGATAACGATCTCTATCCCGGCGTTCAGCAGGGAGATGACGGACAGAGCCTCGTGCTTGGCGGTAAAACGCTCGACGGAGGAGATGCGTTCTCCGATTTCTCGCGTATTTGCCTTATTGCGAGCCGCAACCTTAAGGTCATTGACCCGAAGATCAACGTCCGTGTAAATAAGGACACCCCCATAGAGATATATGAGCTTTGCACGGAGCTGACCGAGGCAGGTCTCGGCTTCCCGCAGTATTCAAACGACGATATCGCTCTGCCGGCACTGCTTGAGCTCGGTTATGACTATGAGGACGCAGTAAATTACGGTATGGCAGCTTGCTGGGAGTTCATCGTGCCCGGTGTTTCTCACGATATAGTTAACATGGATTCGCTCAATTTCTCGAAGGTCGTAAATTCTGCGATAATTGCAAAGCTCGGAAGGGTTGAAACCTTTGAGGAGCTTATGGATTACGTCCGAGAGGTCATTCGCTTTGATGCAAATCGCCTCGTTGAGCATTGCTATGCGGCGAGATGGTTCGTGCCGTCGCCTATGATGGATATGCTTTCGGAAAAGATCAAATACAATAATTACGGTATTCACGGAACTGCGATCGCAAGCGGAACGGATCAACTTGCCGCAGTAAAGCAGTATGTCTTTGATGAAAAAACAGTCACCCCCGAAAGACTGCTCCACGCGCTCGGAACAAACTTTAATGACGATCCCGAGCTTTTGCACCTGCTCCGCGTTGAAGCCCCGAAGATGGGTAACGACATTGACTGGGTAGACGCGATCGCAACAGAGCTGCTTGACACGTTCTCCGATGCGCTCAAAGGAAGAAAGAACGTTTACGGAGGCATTTACAGAGCCGGAACTGGAAGTGCTATGAACTATCTGCTTCAAGCGGGGGAAACGGGTGCAACCGCCGACGGACGCCTTACGGGCGAGCCCTTCGGCACGAACTTCTCGTGTAATCTCTTCTCGAAGATCAAAGGACCGGTCTCGGTCATTCGCTCCTTTACGAAGCAGCACTTTAATAAGACGATAAACGGCGGTCCTCTCACGCTTGAATTTTCGCAACAGGCATTCCGCGATGAGGATTCGAAAAAGAAGGTCGCCGAGCTCGTGCGCTACTTCATTCAGCGCGGCGGACATCAGCTGCAGCTTAATGCTGTCAACATTGAAACTATGAAGGACGCGCAGATACACCCCGAAAATCACGAGCACCTCGTGGTCAGAATTTGGGGCTGGAGCGCATACTTTGTCGAGCTTGACCGCGGATATCAGGATCACGTTATAGCCCGTCAGGAATACGACGTATGACCAAAGGTATCATATTCGACATAAAGGAATTTTCGCTCAACGACGGAGAGGGAATAAGAACAACGGTCTTTTTCAAGGGCTGTCCGCTTCGCTGCATCTGGTGCCATAACCCCGAGGGGCTTTCACCGGGGCGTGAGCTTTTCGTAACGAAAAACGGGTGCTCGGAATGCGGACTTTGCAAAAAGCCGTGCGACCATGAGGATTGCCGAGGGCTCGGAAGATGTATCCACATCTGCCCCAAAGGGCTTGTTAAAGCTGCAGGCCGTGAGGTTGACGCCGCGGAGCTCGCCGCAGAAATAAAAAGGGGAGAGGATCTTTTTCTCTCCACAGGCGGCGGTGTCACCCTGTCGGGCGGTGAGGTCTTGATGCAGCCCGATTTCGCGCTTGAGCTGACAGAAGCCTTAAAGCCGCTTAATATTCTCATTGAAACTTGCGGACACGCAAAGCGAGAGGATTTCATTCGCGTTGTAGAGAAGGTTGACACGGTCTATTTCGATGTCAAGCTCGCCGACCGCGAAGCGCACAAAAAATACACAGGGGTTTATAATGATCTGATACTCGAAAATCTCGAATGGCTTAAAAAAAGCGGAAAGAAATTCAAGATCAGAACACCGCTGATACCCGGCATCACCGATACGGAAGAAAACCTTTCTGCGATAGCGAAGATCGCGGACGGCGCTCCGGTCGAGCTTTTGCCGTATAATAAGCTCGCAGGTGCGAAATACGAGGGCGTCGGCAAAAAATTCACAGATGCGATCAAGTCGGATACGAGCAGGATCAAGAGCACAGACGGACTGCCGGAAAATTTCAAACTGAAATAATAAAAATATCGTCCTACGGGACGATATTTTTTGTTTCTGCGAGGTATGATTCGGGAAAATGAGCGCGGATCGGAGAATATTTGCCTCGCTCGCCGATTTCGAGGACGGGCGAGGGGTGAAAATAGCCTAAAATACGCGGCGGCAGATACGTCACAAGATCGGGAACGTTGCGTACGGGCAAAAAAGAAGAAAACCGAACCTTGATCTCTTTTGGCAAACGCCCGAAAATAAAGCGCGGACAGCCGAAGCCGTATCCCGAAACGGATATTTTGCCGCCAAGCGAAAAAACAAGCTCCTCTGTGCAAAGTCCGGCAAGAGCTGCACCGTGCGAGTAGCCAACGCAAACGATCTCGTTTATTTTATTATTCGATATGACGGCATTAACCTCGTTTTCAATTATAAGACGTATAGATCTCCAAACGCGCAAAAATCCTCGGTGTACGAAAAACGCGTCCCCGCCGCCGTGGGCACGGGCAGGGAAGTCCAGATTGTTTTTCCAATCACCGATACCGTCAGACCACTCAAAAAAGATGTAGATGCGCCGCCCCGAACGGGTGACGGCATAGTTGGCATCAAGTCCCGACTTTTTGTAATCGGCATTCAGACAACGTCTGAAAAGATAATTTAAATTGACAGCGTTTTGCAAAAAAATCGCCCCCCTTGGCAGTTTATGCCGAGAGGGAGGCGAAAGTGTTATTCTGCTATATCGCCCACGCCGTTTGCAATAACACGGGGGCGGAACGGGAACATTCCGATGTCTTCTCTTGATGTAACACCGGAAAGCACGAGAACGGTGTCAAGTCCGCTTTCGATACCGGCAATCATATCGGTGTCCATGCGGTCGCCGATCATGACCGCGTCGCGCGAGTGAACGCCGAGAATGTCAAGACCCGTGCGCATCATAAGCGGGTTTGGCTTTCCAACGAAATACGCCTGCTTGCCTGTTGCAAGCTCAATGGGGGAGATCAGGGCACGGCAGGCGGGAATTATGCCGTTGTCGCTCGGACCTGTCATATCGGAGTTGGTGCCGATCAGCTTTGCCCCGCGATTGACGAGAGAAACCGCGCGGCAGATAGTTTCGTAATTATAGTTTGAAACCTCGCCGACGATAACGTATTCGGGGTTTTTATCGTTTATGGTTATGCCCTTTGAATAAAGGGCGTTGTAAAGTCCCGGTTCACCGATGACGTATGCGGACGTGCCGGGGGACTGCGATGCAATAAAGCTCGCCGTGGCAAGGGCGCTGGTGTAGAAATGGCGCTCATCGATGTCAAGCCCCATGCGACCGAGCTTTTGCCTGAGCTCAAGCGGAGTTTTACCGCTGTTGTTCGTGAGGAAAAGAAATTCTTTGTTGTTTTTATATAGCCAGTTGACGAATTCCTTAACGCCCGGGAGCAGGGTGTTGCCGTGATAGATAACACCGTCCATATCGCAAATAAAGCCGAGCTTTTGTCTGATAATATCCATAAAAACCTCCGATGATCACGTTTCTTATATAATTATATCACAATGATCGGTGTTAGACAAGCAGGAAAAATAAAAAATAATATTTTTGCAAAAAGGGCTTGCAAAAGCCAAGGAAGTGTGGTATAATGGCAAGGTCATAGGGGTATAGCTCAGCTGGTAGAGTACCGGTCTCCAAAACCGTGGGTCGCGGGTTCGAATCCTCCTGCCCCTGCCAAAAAATCCTCGTTCTTCGGAACGAGGATTTTTTATCCAAGCCGCAGGCTTGGCATGGAATCACGCGTTAGCGTGTATGTGATCGCCGTAGGCGTATGGCATCACCCAAGGGGGATCCCCCTGCGGTTTGACTCCATACTATATTCACAAAAAAAGAACGAAGCGATTGCTTCGTTCTTTTTTTACCATCGCGCGACTTTTACCGTTTCGACGAGCGCTCGATGCTACTTTCAAATTCCTTCATATCGATGACCCTTCCCGATATGCGGGATTCCTCTGCGGCAAAAGCGATCAAGTGATTTTGGTAGGTTCGCTGAATTGTACAGAAGGAAACGTTGTCGGTGTTTCCTTCCATTCGATCGGCAAGAGCCGTCATAATACCCACGTCCCCTCCGCCGTGACCGCCGTCGATAGATTCGTCGGCTATCATATCGGTAAGGGATATCTTCTTTTCTTCTTTTGAAGCAAAGTCGTACCACGTAACAAAGGAGTCCTTTGCGCCACCGTAAAGCTCGCCCTTGGTGCCCATGATGCGTATATTTCTGGAGCCGCGGTTGAACGCGCACATAGAAAAGCTTACGGTTGCTCCGCCTTCAAATTCAAGATTTACCGTCTGGTGATCGACCACGTTGTTGTCACAAAGGAACACGCAACGGCCGTAGTCGGTGGTGCGAAGCGCCTTGTCAATATCTTCGGGTGTAGGGTCGGGCTTTTTTGTTATCGCCTCGACAAACACCTTATGCTTACCGCTTTTGTAGTATGGCTCGGCATTATAAAAGCAGGTATCTGCGTGGGGGCAGCCGTCAACGCATCTCTCCGTAGCACCCTTTGGGGCATTTTCCTTTTTAAAATAGGAAAGAGAGCCGAAGCTGTGCACGCGAGTGCAGTCCCGACCCACAAGCCATTGCAAAATATCCATGTCGTGGCATGATTTTTGGAGTATCATAGGCGTGCTTTTTTCGCTGTTGCTCCAATTTCCGCGAACGAAGCTGTGAGCCTGATGAAGGTTGCCGACGCACTCGGCGTGCTGAATATGTACGATATCTCCGATATATCCCTTATTTATCAAGCTTTTCAGCCCACGGAAAAAGGGAGTAAAGCGAAGAACGTGGCAGACCTGAACGAATACGCCTTTTTTTTCGGCGGCACGTGCTATACGGAGGCATTCCTCGGGCGTTGCCGCCATGGGCTTTTCGAGAAGAAGATCGTAGCCCTTGTCGATAGCGGCAAGAGCAGGGGCTATGTGATCGCGGTCCATTGTTGCGATCACGGCAAGGTCGGCAAATTTCGGGATAGAGAGAAGCTCCTCCCACGATTTGCGGCACATCTCGTCGGGAATATTAAATTTCTTTTGTATAAATTCTCTGCGCGCGTCAATAGGCTCTGCTACTGCGATGACTTCAAAGCCGTCGATCAAATCAGCCCCAACCATAGAATAAGCAGTCCCTCTGGCACCCGCACCAATCAATAATATTTTTTTCACGATATGGCAGCCTTTCCTTTATAAATCGTTGGCTTTTTTGCCTGCTGCATTGATTTTAGCACGTCCCGGTAAATCTGTCAATATCATATGAGCACTTTAAAAGAAACAAAAAAACAGCGTTTGCAAAATTGGTTGATTCATCAAAAAACGGCTCCCAAATTGGCAACGTGTCAAAAGAAACTGCCGTTTTTTGTTGAAAATCACGAAATTAACGTTACTTTTGTTAAAAAAGTATATTTCTATTGACAAAACTTATCAGTGTGAGTATAATCTAAATATCAATATTCCGTTGGAATAAATAGAAAGAAAGGTAGAATGAACAAAATGAAAAAGCTTTCACTTGTTCTCGCTATCATAATGATAGCAACGATGATCCTTGCAGCTGTTCCTTTCGGAGCACTTGCAGACGATGCCGAAGAGGTTGTAGCTCTTATAGGCGACGTAGAATTTTACGAGCTCCAGATGGCTTTGGACTTCGCGGCTGAATTTACCGATGAGGACGTTACCGTAACGCTTCTCCAGGACGTTGTCCAGCCGACAGTTACACTTGTAGCCCCCGGCGATCCGTATACTCTTACGCTTGACGGAAACGGCCATAAGCTCGTGGTTGCTGCCCCCAATGCTATTCGCGTTGGTACGGGAGTCGGCCAGAACATCACTATCAAGGATCTTGATATTGAGATGCAGCACAACGAGCATGCAGCTCTCGTTTTCAGAGCAACCTCGGGTGATATAACGCTTGAGGACGTCAACTTTGTGGTCTCCTCCACCACCGGTGTAGCACACCGCGTGATCGGCGCTGAGGCTCCCATGGCTGACGGTGAAAAGATGACGATCGTAATGAATGACGTTAATATCATTCAGCCCGCTTACTCAAAAGTAAACTACGGCTCGCACATGCAGCTCGGAATCGGTGAAGAAAATGTCCTTGGTACACCGAATTTCGATTGCTATATGACGGACTGCGATTTTGTTCAGGTTAACAACTACGACGTAGACGCCGGAATAGTTAGAGGAAACAAGGGAATTTATATCCTGCACTCCAACGGATACTATGAGCTTGTCAACTGCAACATAGTTTCAAAGCATGCACCCCTCCACTTCACGAGCTCTATGCCGGAAGATACTTCGGAGAAGACTCTTATTAAGCTCATTAATTCGAATCTCTCTTTGATGGACCCGATCAGCTCCGTGACGAACCAGGCAACGCCTGAATGCGGCACCAAGGTTTACCTTATTAAGCATTGCAATGGTGAGTCGAATGCAGAAGGAGTTGTCATTCAGGTCGGAACATATAATGCGCTTGCAGGTGAAGAGGCATGGCTCGTAACCGCAGGCGAGGGCGGTATTCCCGCAGTAACGCCTCACACGACACTTGCAGCTGCCCTTGCAGCAGCAAAGGCATCTACCGTTGATTGCTCGGTAGTTCTCAAGAAGGATATCACTCTTACCGAGGCTGTCACAGTCGAAGCAGATAACGATGTTAAGATCACACTCGACGGAGACGATTACACC
>SVSW01000039.1 GCA_015064095.1 Oscillospiraceae bacterium
ATTTATATTTTCCATAAGATAAAGCACGAATATCTTAACATTTCTCTTTGATCCTACATTAGATGACATTGATAATTCTCCTTCCCTGAAATCAGCATAAATTATTTTATCATATTTTTAATTTTTTTTCAATATCTAATTGCATTTTTGTTTTCGGTGTGTTATAATAATATATCGTTTTTTGTCAGAGTCGCAAAAAATATTGAAAGTTTATTCTTGCGAACTCTCAAAAATCAGCATTTTACGGCACTTGTTTTTAAGTTTTCAGCCGTATTTTGCAATTTTAAATACCCATAATGCAAACCGCGGAGGTGCAAATGACACAAATCGCTCTGCTTGGTTTCGGTGTCGTCGGCGGCGGTGTCGCCAAGGTCTTGACCGAAAACCAGGACATAATAAAAAAGCGTGCGTCGGAGGAGATCTCTATCAAGTACATACTTGATCTTCGTGATTTTCCCGACAGCCCGTTCTGTGACCGTATAGTTCACGACTACGACACCATTCTTTCCGATCCCGATATAAAGATCGTTGCGGAAATGATGGGCGGCTCACACCCGGCTTATGAATATACAAAGGCTGCTCTGCTTGCAGGCAAGAGCGTTGTCACCTCAAACAAGGAGTGTGTCGCGAAATTCGGTCAGGAGCTGCTTTCTATCGCGGCGGAGAACGGAGTTCGCTATATGTTCGAGGCAAGCGTCGGCGGCGGTATTCCGATCATTCGCCCGATGATAAACGACCTCTCGCCGAACAACATAATTTCGATAGACGGTATCTTAAACGGTACTACGAACTATATTCTGACAAAAATGACGCAGGACGGCTCGGATTTCTCAGAGGTCCTCTCCGACGCGCAGGCAAAGGGCTATGCCGAGCGCAATCCCTCAGCCGATGTTGAGGGACTTGATGCCGCACGCAAGATAGTTATTTTGACTGCTCTTGCAACCGGTATTCGCCTTGATTCGGACGCGATATACTGTGAGGGTATCACCGAGATCGACCCTACGGCTATCGCACTTGCCGAAAGCCTTGATTGCAAGATCAAGCTTATCGCTCATTTCGAAAAGATAGACGGTAAGCTGCTGTCTATGGTCAGTCCAAGACTCGTTCCGTCCGATAATCCGCTTTACGCGGTTGACGATGTGTTCAACGGCATACTCGTTTCGACAGATATGCTCGGCGACGTTATGTTCTACGGACGCGGAGCAGGTATGCTTCCCACCGCAGGTGCTGTGGTTGCCGATATTATTGACATTGTGACACACAAGACCGTCGGTGAGGGCATAAGGGCGCTTTCCTGGAAGATCGCCGACGGCAATGAAGCCGATTTCTCATCGTACCGCTGCGACCGTGCGTTTACCGTGCGCGGCGACATAGAGGACGTCAAAAAATATTTCGGTGAGCCCTCTCGATATTTCATCGAGGACGGTAAGATCTCCTTTACCGTCAAAAACATGAGCGAGGCGGAAGCGGACGCAGCTGTCAGAAACGTCTCTCTCATCAATAAATTCAGAATGCTTTAATTTTTATATTTTTTCCGGAGGAAAAGAAAATGTCCATTAAAAATGCTTATCTTGCGAAGATCTACGCTGATGTTGCCGCAAAAGATGCGGATCAGCCCGAATTTCTTCAGACTGTCGCAGAGGTTCTTGAAACCATAGAGCCCGTTATAGAGCGCCGCCCCGACCTCGTCGCCGCAGGTGTTGTCGAGCGTATGGTCGAGCCTGAGCGCACCATTATGTTCCGCGTCAGCTGGGTTGACGATGCCGGCAAGGTTCAGGTGAACCGCGGCTTCCGTGTTCAGTTTAACTCGGCCATCGGTCCTTACAAGGGCGGTCTGCGCTTCCACCCGACAGTCAACCTTTCCATTATGAAATTCCTCGGCTTTGAGCAGTGCTTCAAGAACTCTCTCACCGGTCTGCCTATGGGCGGCGGTAAGGGCGGCTCCGACTTTGATCCCAAGGGCAAATCCGACGGAGAAGTTATGCGCTTCTGCCAGAGCTTTATGACCGAGCTTTCAAAGCACATCGGTGCAGATACAGACGTTCCTGCCGGCGATATCGGTGTCGGCGCACGCGAGATCGGTTACCTCTACGGTCAGTATAAGAGACTGCGCAATGAGTTCACAGGAGTTCTCACCGGTAAGGGCCGTCCTTACGGCGGTTCGCTTATCCGTCCCGAGGCAACGGGCTTCGGCGCTGTTTACTATGCAGTTGAAATGCTCAAGTCCTTCGGTGAGACCGTTAAGGGCAAGACCTTTGCAATATCCGGCTTCGGTAACGTTGCTTGGGGTACTGTTCAGAAGGTCAATGAGCTCGGCGGCAAGGTCGTTACCATTTCGGGTCCTGACGGTTACATATATGATAAGGACGGTATCTCCACTCAGGAGAAGATCGACTTCATGGTCGAGATGCGCGCTTCCTGCCGCAACCGCGTTCAGGACTATGCAGATAAGTTCGGTGTTCCCTTCTTCGCAGGAAAGAAACCTTGGGGCGAAAAGGTCGACATTATCATGCCTTGCGCAACTCAGAATGAAGTCCTGCTTGCCGATGCAGAGCAGATCGTTGCTAACGGCGTAAAGTACTACGTTGAGGTTTCCAATATGCCCACAACAAACGAGGCTGTTGCATACCTTAAAAAGAACGGCGTTGTTGTTGCTCCCTCGAAGGCGGTTAACGCCGGCGGCGTTGCCGTTTCCGGTCTTGAGATGTCGCAGAACTCGATGCGTTACAGCTGGTCGGCTGAGGAGGTCGATGCAAAGCTCAAGGATATCATGAAGAATATCTACGACAGCTCCGTTGCCGCCGCAAAGGAATACGGCATGGAGGGCGACCTTGTTGCAGGTGCAAACATCGCGGGCTTTATAAAGATCGCGGAAGCAATGAAAGCACAGGGCGTTGCATATTAATTAAAAATTTACGGGTCGGCACAGCCGACCCGTTTTTTTTATTTCATTGGTTTTAAGGTCTTCGGATCAAGGGCACGGCAAAGAATAACCGTGAAAATGCCCATCAGTATCGCGTTCGGGAACATATACGATCCGTTGTAGATCAGTGAATAGAGCCAAACGTTCATGCCTTCGGGGGCGTAGGATCCCCAAAGAACAACGCCCGAGAAAAAGCTCGAAACGAAGCGGATAAGACTGACTGTGACCGAGGCTGCACAGTATCCGAGCAGCCTTTTTTTGCCGAAAAGCTTTGCAAACAGATCCGCCGAACCGATAACGGTAAATGCAAGCAGATAATCGAGCAAAACGCAGAGAAGGACCGCCCACCAAGTGCCTGCCGGCGGCAAATACCAGCCGAGCATCATTTGAAGTGCGGAATAAACAAGACCTGCACCGATGCCAAAGGTTGCGCCGCGACGGTAGGAATAATAAGCTATCGGCAGCATGCTGACAGTGATCGTGCCGCCGAAAGGCAAGAGCGCGCCGATCCCCGTGATATTGTTGAGCCATACAAAGAACAGCTCAAGCACAAAGGAAAGCGCAACGGTCATCGCGCCCTCAGTCAGCGCGATAATGTTGGTTTTTGATTTGGTTTTCATAAAAAACCTCCTAAATAAGAATTTAAAAACCGCACGGAAATCCCGTGCGGTTTAAAATCCTATCATTTAGATTGAATATCTCCCTACGCCGGCATTATCCGTATCAGGTTAAAGGGTTCGGCTCTCGCCATCTCAGCTTGACAGTTGCTTTGCAACAGTAGCACCCCTGATTTCTATGCGGTTTTTATGCTGATATTATATCACAAATTTGCGCTTTGTCAACACTTTTTAATAAAAATTGTAGTTGATGCCGATATTTTTTATCGAAACGCCGGCAATGGCCTCTGCATCAACCGTTACATCGCCAAGTCTTTCTTTAACTCTTTTGATCTCGGCTGAGAAAAGATAGTTTATAAGCAGAGTATCAAAATCGGCAATTCCCGTTTCGTCCTCAAAATATCCCGCGTTTTCTTCAATATCCCATGCACCGTCCTCGTTTTCGTAACGCATGATAATGTGCACTCCGTAATCTGTTTCGATCCGAGCGATCTCGCCAACCGAAAGCTCAGCTGCCGCTGCGGTAAGCTTATCGACAGTGTCATCTCCCGACGTGCTTGAATAATTTATATCCTTATTGAGGTAAATGCTGAGATCGGTATCTCCCGCATCGTCGCCGTAGCTCTCGTCATAAACGAGCATAAGCGCCTCAAAGCCGCTGAAGTTTTCCTTTTGTGTCAGCTTGAACACAGAATCGGCGCGGTTCCAGACCTCGCTCTGCTCTGCCTTGTTAAACTCCTGCGTCAACTGATTTCCATTTTCGTCAACGCGAGGCTTGCGCACACCGTTTACCTTATCATAGGAAATATGGGGATCTCCCTTATCATCGTCAATATACCAAATTATATCGCCGTTTTTATCAACGTCTGATTTGCCGTCTCCGTCAGAATCGATCGCGGTCGCTTCGGGATCGTCTTTATCATAGCAGATCTTGCTTCCGCCCTCATAATAATAAATATCATCGCCGAAATCATCGACCTCATAGAGATACTCATAATACGGGAAGAATATCTGCTTTATGCGCACATAGCTCTCGTCAAGATACTGCTGTCTTGCGGTGTCGCCTATCTTCGAGCCGTTTCCGTAAAGATACGTAACAAGCTGATCTATTTTAGCCGACATTATCATATAGTCGCGCAAAATATCGGTATTTGCGCCGTACTTCCCAAGTATCTCGTTGAATTTGTTTTTCGAGCCCTCGCCGTCATAATCGATCCAAAACTCGATCTCCTCATCGATTTTTTTGACGGTTTCATTCGGCAAAGTCAACCCTTTTTCATCAAAGAGTGCAAGCTTATAAAGATTGTTTTTCGCACTTTCAAGCAGGACCTCATTATAAAAGCCCTCGTTCGTTTGGCCGCTTTCCTTGTTTACAACGGTATCCCAAAACACCGAGCCGTTAATGGCGGAATTGCCGTAAGCAAGAGAGCCTTTAAGGATCGATGCCATGAGCGAGTACATTCCGACAGAAATACTGTTTTTGTCAAGCGTTAATGCCGGCTTCAAAGCAGACGAGCACGAAGCAATCGGCAAGGCAAGCATTATTATTGCAAGCGCTGCGGCGGTTATTTTTATAAGTTTCCTTTTCATTGAATACCTCTTTATGATTATATCATCTATTATACACCAAAACTCGCCCTGTGTCTATACCTCTTTTGCCCGAATTTCGAGATATTTCGAAAACAGCTCGGAAAGTGAGCTCAGCGCATCTGTTTTAGAGCTTAAACGCAAGGCCACATACGGCTCGCCCGCCATTATAACACGCAACGAAAATTCGTCCGCAAGCTCTTGCCATACGGGGATCTCGAATTTCTGGGGATATATTTTCACCTCGCCGCCTTTTTGCGTCACGCGCGTCATACCGCAGGTCTCCGCGCGCGAGCGAATGAGCGCAATGGCGAGCAGATTTTCGATCTGACGCGGCACATCGCCGTATCGGTCTGAAAGCTCGTCGTATATATCGTCGCAGTCCTCTTTTTCGCGCACTGTTGCGATCCGCCGATACAAAGACATTCTCTGTGCCTGACTTTGCACGTATTTTTCGGGGATAAATGCATCGAACGAAAGATCGATCTTGCACTCGGTCTTTTCCTCGGGCGCATTTCCCTGCTCCTCAAGCACCGCATCGTGCAAAAGCTTGATGTAAAGCTCATATCCGATCGCATCAAGGTGACCGTGCTGCTCCGAGCCGAGAAGATTGCCCGCTCCGCGCAGCTCTAGATCGCGAAGCGCAATGCGGAATCCCGCACCGAATTCGGCGTATTCTTTCATGGCTTCAAGTCGCTTTTCGGCGATCTCCGTCAAGGCGCGGCCTCGCGGATACGTGAAATAAGCATATGCACGGCGAGAGGAACGACCGACGCGCCCGCGTATCTGGTGGAGCTGTGACAGCCCGAGTCTGTGTGCATTATCAACGATCAAGGTGTTTGCGTTCGGCACGTCGACACCCGTTTCAATTATGCTCGTGCAAACGAGTATATCAGTTTCACCGGTCAGCATGGAACGCCATATATCCTCAAGTCGCTCTTTTTCCATTTTACCGTGTGCTGTCGTGACTGTGGCTTCCGGGAATGCGGCAGCAAGGCGCGCGGCGACCCCGTCAATACTTTCGACAAAATTGTGCAGATAAAACACCTGACCGCCGCGGCGAAGCTCGCGGCGAACCGCCTCGAAAATTATGAGGTCGTCATGCTCCATAACATAGGTCTGAACGGGTAATCGGTCGCCGGGCGCTTCGTCGAGCACGGAAATATCCCGTATACCGCCCATCGCCATATTGAGCGTACGCGGTATCGGCGTTGCCGTTAGCGTCAGAACATCTACATTTTTAGCAAGCTGCTTTAATTTTTCCTTTTGCGAAACTCCGAATCTCTGCTCCTCGTCAACGACGAGCAGTCCGAGATCGTTGAATTTTATATCCTTTGAAAGTAATCGGTGCGTGCCGATTATTATATCAACGTTTCCAAGCTCAAGATTGCGTACCGTTTCCTTTTGCTGCTTCGGCGAACGGAAACGCGAAACCATATCGACCGTCACTCCGAACGCGCGCATACGGCTCGTGAAGGTCTGATAATGTTGTAGCGCGAGAATCGTCGTCGGAACGAGCACCGCGACCTGCTTGCCGCCTAGCACGGCCTTATATGCCGCGCGCAATGCTACCTCCGTCTTTCCGAAGCCGACGTCTCCGCAAAGCAATCGGTCCATCGGAACGGGGCGCATCATATCCGCCTTTATCTCATCTGCCACCGCGAGCTGAGAATCCGTTTCTTCATATTCAAACGCGGTCTCAAAATCACGCTGGAAATCGTCATCTGCGGGAAATGCATAGCCGGGACGGCGCTGGCGCTCGGCATAAAGCTGAATAAGATCCTTTGCTATCTCCTTGACTGCCGCCTTGGCACGCGATTTTGCCCTTCCCCATTCCGCGCCGCCGAATTTCGACAGCCGGACAAAGCCGTCATCCGCGCGCGCGCCGATATATTTTGAAAGCATATCCAGCCTTTCGGTGGGCAAAAACAGTCTGTCTGCTCCTGCAAAACGAATGTTTATATAGTCCTTTGAAACGCCGTCGACCGTGAGATTTTCAATGCCCTCGTACTGACCTATACCGTAATTCTCATGTACGACATAATCTCCGACATTCAGCTCATTATATGAAAGTATGCTCTTTGCATTCTTCTTTTTAGCCGTTCGGCGGCGCAGCTTTGCCGATGCCGACGATCCGCGCTCCTCTGCCATGGTTGAAAGCACCGCGATCTTGGGAACTGCAAGCTCAAAACCGCGAATATTGCCGTTTTTACTGACAAGAACGCACCCGGCAGGCAGATTTTTCGGCGTATATTCGCCAAGCTCGGATTCAACGTAGGCCCTATATCCGTTTCCCGTTAGAAGCTCGCAAAGGCTCTTTGCCGCAGTTTCATTCTCAGCGGCAACGACCATTCGCCAACCGAGATTTTTATATTCCTCAATATCCTCCGTCAGCAGCTTGAAATTCCCGGCATACGACACGGTGTGACGCGTTTTGAATCCGAACATACCCGAAAGCCGCTGACCCGAAAGTCCGCGCGCAAGCGAGTCAATGTGGAGCACGACGTTTTCCGAAAGGAAACGGCTGTATTCCGAGACCTCGGCGGAAAATTCGGCATATACCGAGGAAAGCGTGCCGGATTCCATGATCCCCTGCACCGTTTGCTCCTCATGCCACCGCGCCGCCTTCATGCGGTCGTTCACCGCCTCCGTTCCCTTGATAAAAACGAGCGATCGCGTATCAAAATAGCTTAAAAGACATTCCTTTTGCGGATAGATCTTGATAATATATTTATCGGTAAAGCTTACCTCGCCGCCACCGTTTATTGCGGCCGATAGCGAATTGATCTCTCCCTCAAGCTCCTCTTTGGCACGTGCATCATTCGTGCGTTTTTGTTGATTTTTTACCGATTCGCGTATCTTTTCGAGCATTTTTGTGTCTGCCAGCACCTCGCGCGCCGGCGGGATCTCAATCGATGTGAGATTGACCGTAAGACGCTGAGTGGCAGGATCGAAAATTCCCATTCTGTCGATCTCGTCACCGAAAAGCTCGATGCGCACGGGACGCGCACCGGAGCGCTCAATTCCGTCAACACATTCATAGACTCCGTTCGGCGGGAATATGTCCACAATACCGCCTCGAACGGCAAACTGACCCGGGCTTTCTGTGATATCAACGCGCGAATACCCTGCCGCGATGAGCTTTTTTGCCACATCTTCAATGCTGAATATCCCGTCTGTATCAAAGCGCAGCGAGGCCTCGCGGAGGACCTCTCTCGGTATAGTGTAACCGAGCAAAGCATCGGGTGTGGTAAGAACTGCCGAAAGCCGTCCGAAAATAATTCCGGACAACACGGAAAGCCTCTCATGCTCATACTCATGGGAGGCTGAAATATTATAAAGTGTTAGCTCGCGCCCCGAAAAATGCGCAGCACGAATACCCGATGCGGTGAGAAGCTCTTTCATGCGAACGCACTCTTTTTCCTCCGCGCAAACGATCAACACAGGATTTTTCGTTTCCGAAAGATCGTTTAAGGTGGAGATAAACAGTGCATCTGCCGCACCGTCGCAAAGTCCGCTGATAAGTATCGGAAGCGGATTTTTGACGCTCAGCTCCCGCCGAACGGTTTTGAGAAGATGACCGTACTCGCCGTCCTCTCTGATACTGTCTGTTAGTATCGACATATATTTTCCTTATTTAGTGATTTTCTTGTTGCATAGCATCATCGCTCCCTCAATATCTCCGGCGATGATCTTTTCAACGCCTCCAAGCACATCGTCATAACGCTCGAATATCTGCTTCTGTTCACCTTCGTTAAAATGCGAAAGTACCCAATCAGCCATATCCATTTCCGGGTGCGGTTTAGCCCCCACTCCCATTTTTATGCGAGGGAACTGATCTGAATTCAGTTGATAAATGATACTGCGAAGTCCTTTTTGACCGCCGTCGGTGCCGCTTTTTCGAACGCGCACAACGCCTACATCGAGCGAAACATCATCGGATAAAACGATTATGTGATCGGGCGCGATCTTATAAAAATCCGCTGCCTGACGAACAGCGCGTCCCGATTCGTTCATAAAGGTCTGCGGCTTTAAAAGAAGCACGCCCTGCGAGCCGATCGATGCCTCGCCGCAAAGCGCATCGAATTTCGCTCTGTTAATTTTCACATCGAGCCTTTGCGAGATGTAGTCCAAAGCCAAAAAGCCCGCATTGTGGCGGGTGAACGTGTATTTTTCTCCCGGGTTTCCGAGCCCCACAAGCAGCCACGACACAGGTGCGCGCGGCGCGGTTCCTTGCTCGATCTTTCGAAAAAGATCAAAAATATCAGCCATAATTTCTCCGAAAAATTGGTTTTATCATCTAGTATTATAAACCATACTCACGATTATGTCAAATACTTTGCCAAAATTCAAAAAAATATTTACTATTTTTTCGAAAAACTATTGAAAAGCAAGGATAAAATATGGTATAATATCGGGTGAGTTAATAAAAACCATTAAAGACTAAAGAATAGGAGAACAAAAAATGGCAAAAAAGTATTGCTACCTCTTTTCTGAGGGCAACGCATCGATGCGTGAAATCCTCGGCGGTAAAGGCGCAAACCTTGCAGAGATGACCAATATCGGTCTTCCCGTTCCCCAGGGCTTCACCATTTCTACCGAAGCATGCACACAGTACTATGAGGACGGCCGTCAGATCAATGATGACATCATGGCTGAGATCATGGAGTACATCGTTAAGATGGAGGGTGTTACCGGTAAGAAGTTCGGTGACCTCGAAAATCCCCTTCTCGTTTCCGTTCGTTCCGGCGCTCGCGCTTCGATGCCCGGTATGATGGACACCATTCTTAACCTCGGTCTCAATGAGGAAGTTGTTGAGGTCATGGCTAAGAAGTCCGGCAACGCAAGATGGGCTTACGACTGCTACAGAAGATTTATTCAGATGTACTCCGACGTCGTTATGGAAGTCGGCAAAAAGTACTTCGAAGAACTCATCGATAAGATGAAGGAAGAAAAGGGCGTTAAGCTCGACGTTGAGCTTACTGCCGAAGACCTCAAGGAGCTTGCAAATCAGTTCAAGGCCGAATATAAGGCCAAGATCGGTCAGGACTTCCCGTCCGATCCTAAGGAGCAGCTCATCGGAGCTGTCAAGGCTGTTTTCCGCAGCTGGGATAACCCCCGTGCAAACGTCTACCGCCGCGACAACGACATTCCCTACTCCTGGGGTACTGCCGTAAACGTACAGGCTATGGCGTTCGGTAACATGGGCGACAACTGCGGCACCGGTGTTGCATTTACACGTGACCCCGCTACCGGCGAGAAGAAGCTCATGGGTGAGTTCCTCACCAATGCACAGGGCGAGGACGTTGTTGCAGGTGTTCGTACACCTATGCCCATTGCCGAAATGGCAAACAAGTTCCCCGCAGCGTTCAAGCAGTTCGTTGAG
>SVSW01000040.1 GCA_015064095.1 Oscillospiraceae bacterium
AAAGATTGCTGAGATACTCGGCGTCGAGGTTGGAGAGATGCCAATGCGCATGCGCGCGCAAGTCATGTGCTCCGGCACCGGTGATCTTTCACGAAGGAAATACATATATGAGGGCGTTCGGGATTGCATTGCGGCGGCAAAGCTTGGCGGCGGTGACCGAGTATGCCCCAACGGTTGCACAGGGCTTGGAACTTGCGTAAATTCTTGCAAATTCGGCGCGATCTCGGTAGTCGAGGGAGTTGCGGTCGTCAACTATAAGAAATGTGAGGGCTGCGGTGCTTGCGTCAATGCTTGCCCGAAGCACATAATAAAGCTCATTCCTTATAACAGCGAGCATTGGGTCGGCTGCATGTCGGTCGATAAAGGAGCAGTTACTCGCAAATATTGCGATGCCGGCTGTATTGCCTGCAAGATCTGCGAAAAAGCATGCCCGGTTCAGGCGATCACGGTTAACGACTTTAAAGCAATGATAGATTATTCAAAATGTATCGGTTGCGGTGTTTGCGTTGAAAAGTGCCCGAGAAACATTATCTGGTCTGCCGAGGTTCAAAACGAAAGACTTATCATAACAAAAGAAAAGAAAACAAAAGAATGAAAATAATCCACACAGCTGATATACATCTTGATGCGGCAATGCAGGGGAAAGGACTCTCGCCCGAACGGGCGAGAGTCCGCCGCGAAGAATTGCGAGAGGCTTTTTTGCGTCTTGCGGAATATGCAAGATCCGTCGGTGCATCTGGCGTTATCATAGCAGGAGATCTTTTTGATCGCGGCGAGGTAACGGTCAGGGTGCGCCGTTTTGTGCTTGATACAATAAAAAAATATTCGGAAATAAGGTTCTTTTTGCTGTTCGGGAATCATGATAGCGGGTGCTTCTCGTTTTCCGATGAGCTTCCCGAAAATCTCACACTGTTTTCGGACGAATGGCAAAGTGTAGCGCTTGACGATGTGGTTATCCACGGTGTTGAGCTGACGGGGGAGAACTTTTCGAGCGTTTATGAAAGCTTTGAAGCCGATCCCGAAAAGCTGAATATTGCAGTAATGCACGGAGCTATCGGTACATCTTACGGAGAAGACAGAATAAATTTGAAAAAATTGTCCGGGAAAGGGATAGACTATCTCGCTCTTGGACATTATCACAGCTTTGAGATAGGAAAGCTTGGCAGGCACGGCGTTTATTGCTATCCCGGCTGCCTTGAAGGACGGGGATATGATGAGTGCGGAGATAAGGGCTTTTCGGTCATCAATATCGAAAACGGCAAAATAACGGCGGATTTCGTTAAGAACTCGATACGCACAGTGATCGAGGTGAGCGCCGATATGACGGGGGCGGATTCGTATTTTTCTCAAAAAGAGGCGATCCAAAAAGCACTTTCGGGAGTGTCCGAAAGCTCACTTGTACGCGTGCGCACCGAGGGCGCGTTGCGCCCGAGCGAGGAAAGGTTTTTCTCGCAGATTGAGCGCGAATTAAAGGATAGGTATTTTTCTTTTGAAATAAAGGACAAAACGGGACTGCTTATCGATCGCACCGAGTATGAGGGTGATATCTCGCTAAAGGGCGAGTTTATTCGCCTTGTCAGCGAAAGCATTGAGGACCCGGATCTGCGAGATAAAATAATATCCTGCGGACTTTCGGCACTGCTTGGAGGTAATATCGAATGAAGATACTTTCTTTGCACATTGACACCTTCGGAAAGCTGCGCGACCATCGGATCGATTTTGATAGCGGCATAACCGAGATCCTCGGCGATAACGGATACGGGAAGACGACGCTCGCGGTGTTCATAAAATCAATGCTTTACGGCATACCCGATAATCGCGACAAGGGTAAGATAAGAAAAAAATATGCCCCCTGGTCGGGCGGAGATTTCGGCGGAACGCTTGATTTTGAGACCGAGCGAGGAAAATACCGCGTATCGCGTCGCTTTTCTCCCAAGACAGGTGATACATTTGAGCTTATATCGCTTGAAACCGGTCTTCAAAGTGAGGATTACGGCGAAGATCTCGGCTTCGAGCTTTTCGGAATTGATGCCGAATCGTATGAAAAATGCACGTATCTGCCTCAACATGAGGTCGATGTAAAGATAACCGACAGTATAGGTGCGCGCCTTGAGGCACTCCTCATCGGGTCATCCGGAAACGATATTGTGGATTTTCGTGAAGCTGTCGACAGAATAAAGGACCGCCGCCGTGAGCTTGAGCTTTATAAGGGCACAGGCGGACTTATCGAAAACGAAAAGAACGCGCTCACGGAATGTGAAAAAGAGATCGAATTGCTTGAGGATAAGCTGCGTGAGGCGCAAACGCTGCGAGTTGAGATCTCGGAGCTTGAAAACAGCGAAAAAGAAACCGAAGATGAGATAGATGCATTGTATAAAAAGTCCGCCGCAGAGCGCAAAAATGCCCTTTTGCGAAAGGATTATGAGATGTGGCAAAGCTATGTTGCCGATGCCGAGCAATGCGGTGCCGATATTGAGAAAATAAAAACGGAATTTAAAAACGGAGTACCAAACAGCCACGAGCTTGAACGCGCAGATGCGCTTGAACGCGAGATCGCGTTTGAAAGAAGAAAGCGCGCGAAGCTGGTAAATTCGGAAGCGGAAAATGCGGAAAGCGGCATTGATATTCCCGGTCAGTTTGAGCTTACCCAGCGAGCATTGGATATAAGGAGCTTAAAAGACAAAAAGAACGAGCTTACGGCTTGCAATAATGCACCGAGAAAACTCTCTTCCCCAAAAATGCAAGGGATAATGGGAATATTTATTACGGTGCTCGGAAATTTAACGGCAATTATCGGAATTTTCACTGTCCCTGCTTTGATACTTTTCGGAGCTGCGGTAGCTATTCTCGGCGGTGTGATATTTTTCATTTCAAAGCCCGAAAAAGAGTCAGCGCATAAAGACGTTGCGCAAAGGGCCGAAAAAGAAAGAGAGATCGATCGCTTGGAGCACGAGCTATCCGAGTTTTTCTCAAAATACGGAATGATATTTGACGGGAACAACGGTGAGGCGTTGCTTTCGGAGCTTTCGGCGAAAGCGCAGAGCGCAGAAAAGCATAAAGCCGACGAAGAAAGACGCAAAAATGATATAAGAAGCCTTGATTTCGATATAGAGAAAAAGGAAGCCGAGCTTGCGGCGCTTTTGGAGAAATACGGATTCTTCGGCGAAAGCGAAAGATCGGCAAGGGAGGTCTCGGAGCTTGTATCAAAGCTTAAAAATGCCGAAAAAGCTTTTGGCGAAATGTGTGAAAAAGCGGAAAGATTCAAGTCCGATAAAGAAATTTCGGAAGAACCGCCGGTGTCGGAGCTTGGTGAAAAGGAGCTTTCCCGACAGATCGAAGATGCACAAAGAAATCTGCGCAAGCTCGGTTCGGATAAGACAAGACTTGCAGAGCGTGCCGCGCGCCTTGAAAGCGATGCGGAGCTTTTGCCTTCAACCAAGGACAGAAGAGAGCAGCTGCAAGAGCTTATCTCGGAGCACACGGAGCGCCGCGAGATACTTGATAAAACGGCAGAGCTTCTCGAAAAAGCCAAGGAAAATTTGTCGTCGCGCCATATAGTAGATATGAAAAACGCATTTGAAAAGCGGTTTTCGGCTATTATGAACATAGAAAAAGAGATAACGGTGGATGCAAAATTTGAGGTCAAGCTGCGCGATGAGGGCGGAGCAAAAAAATCAGATGCTTACAGCACGGGTTGGCAGTCGGTGATCGAAATTTGTCAGCGACTGGCACTCATCGATTCGCTTTACCGCGGTGAGCGCCCGTTCGTGATCCTCGATGACCCGTTCGTAAATCTCGACAAGGGAAAGATCTCGCGCATAAAAGGGATTTTGCGTGAGCTTTCGGAAGATACGCAGATAATATATCTGACCTGCCATGAAAGCAGAAGTATAAAATAGAGAAAAGCTCCGCGTTGTGCGCGGAGCTTTTCTCTTGACAAATTGCATAATATATGCTATAATAATTTGTTAAATAACACAAAGGAGGTAAAAATATGGTAATAATATCGTCAGTCGAGCAAAATTCATATGCCGATCGCGCCGGAATTTGCGGCGGCGATGTGCTGGTTTCTGTCAACGGCAACGAAATTTTTGATGTGCTTGATTACCGTTTTTACCTCACGGAACGAAATCTTGCGCTCGTTTTGCACCGCGACGGTCAGAGCTTTGAAAAAGAGATCAGAAAAGGTGAGTACGAGGATATCGGACTCGAATTTGATACCCCGCTGATGGATAAAAAGCGCCGTTGCCAAAATGCTTGCATATTTTGCTTTATAGACCAAAACCCCAAGGGTATGCGCGAAACGATATATTTTAAAGACGACGATTCGCGGCTTTCGTTTCTCCACGGTAATTATATAACCATGACGAATCTCTCGGAGCACGATGTCGAGCGTATAATAAAAATGCATATTTCCCCCGTTCGCGTTTCGGTGCATACAACAGAGAAGGATCTTCGGTGCGAGATGATGAAGAATCGCCGCGCCGGCGAGTGCCTTTCGTATCTTCGCCGTTTTGCCGATGCGGGGCTTGAGATCTGCGCGCAGATCGTGCTTTGCAAAAATGTCAACGACGGCGAGCATCTTGACCGATCTATGCGCGATCTTTGCGAATATATACCGTCGCTTACAAGTGTTTCGGTCGTGCCCGTTGGGTTGACGCGTCACCGCGAGGGGCTATATCCGATAGAGCCGTTTACTGCCGAGGATTGCGAAAATGTCATTTCGCAGGTTAAAAAGATCGGCGATGAGTGTATGGAAAAATACGGCTCGCGTATTTTCTTTGCTTCGGACGAGTTCTATCTTAAATCAGGAAAAGCGATACCCGATTCCGAGTATTATGACGGATATCCGCAGATCGAAAACGGCGTTGGCATGCTTCGTTCGTTCGAGGACGAGTGCCTTGACGAGATCTCATATATTGATCGAGATAAGGTGAGAAAAAGAACGGTGTCCGTTTGCACCGGTGCTGCAGCGTTTGATATGCTGGAAGGTATAAAAGATCTGCTTGCCCCGATCGGTATTGACGCAAAGATTTATAAAATAAGGAACGATTTTTACGGCGAATCGGTCACGGTTTCGGGTCTGCTCACGGGTGGCGATATTGCCGCACAGCTTGAGGGCTGCGAGCTTGGAGAGGAGCTTTTTGTTCCGGCAAACGCTCTGCGCTCGGGAGAGGATATTTTTCTTGACGATATGACGCTTTCCGAGCTTTCAGAGAGGCTTTCCGTAAAAGTAACCCCCGTCGGGGAGGACGGCTGCGAGTTCGTTTCCCGACTGATAGGAGAAATAGCGTGAGAGATTTTGTATCCATCTCGATCGTTTAATACTCACGCTGCCAAATTCAAAACTGTTTGTGTCGCCGCCTCGGCGGCGGAATGGAGATTATAATGTCAAAACCAATAGTAGCAATTGTCGGCAGACCTAATGTTGGCAAGAGCACACTTTTTAATAAGCTTATCGGCGAGCGCCGAGCAATAGTTGAGGATACGCCCGGCGTCACGCGCGACCGTATTTACGGCGAAGCGGAGTGGAACGGCCGTCAGATGGTGCTGATCGACACGGGCGGCATTGAGCCGAAGAACGATGATATAATACTTGCTCAAATGCGCTTTCAAGCGGAGCTTGCGATCGAAACCGCAGACGTTATCGTGTTTGTTACCGATGTTCATGCAGGCCTTGTAGCAGACGACCGCGAGATCGCCGTAATGCTCAAAAAATCCGGCAAGCCGCTTGTCGTTGCGGTAAACAAATGCGATCGCGTCGGTAAGCCGCCGTTTGAATATTATGAATTCTTCGAGCTTGGGCTCGATACGGATCCGATCCCGCTTTCCTCACTTCACGGAAGCGGAACGGGAGATCTTCTTGACGAGATCGTGAAGAATCTTCCTCCCGAATCAGAGGAGGAGCAGAAGGACGACAGCATAAAGGTTGCCGTTATCGGTAAGCCTAATGCCGGAAAGTCCTCGATAATCAATAAGATACTCGGCGAGGAGAGATTGATCGTTTCGAATATCGCGGGAACGACGCGTGATGCGATCGACACTCATGTTGAGAATAAATTCGGTAATTATACCTTTATTGACACCGCGGGGATCCGCCGTCAGGCAAAGGTCACAGACAGCGTTGAGCGTTACAGTGTGCTCCGCGCTCATATGGCGGTCGAGCGAGCAGATGTTTGCCTTATAATGGTTGATGCCGCCGAGGGAATCACCGAGCAGGACGAAAGAATTGCCGGAATCGCGCACGAGGCGGGGAAACCATCTATAATTGTAGTAAACAAATGGGATTCGGTTGAAAAAGACAATTCGACCGTTAATGAGTACACAAGAAAGATCAACATTGCGCTTGCGTACATGACATACGCGCCAATCATGTTCGTTTCGGCGAAAACCGGTCAGCGCGTGACGAATCTTTTCGAGCAGATCAATTATGTATACGGTCAGTCCGTCACGAGAATTTCAACGGGCATGCTCAACGATGTCCTGAATGAGGCGACAACGAGAACACAGCCGCCGTCAGATAAAGGCAAACGACTTAAGATCTACTATATGACCCAGGTATCGGTCGCGCCACCCACATTCGTCATTTTCTGTAATGACGCAGAGCTGTTCCATTTCTCGTATCAGCGTTATATCGAGAACTGCCTGCGCGATACCTTCGGGTTCAAGGGAACACCCATAAGGATAGTCATACGCCAAAAAGGAGATGACTGATAATGTTTATAGATAAAATATCAATTTATGTTCGCGCGGGCGACGGCGGTAACGGTGCCGTTTCGTTCAGACGCGAAAAATACGTCAACCACGGAGGACCCGACGGCGGAGACGGCGGCAAGGGTGGAAACATTGTTTTCGTCATTGATGAGGGCTGCAATACGCTGCTCGCATTCCGCTATAAGCGCAAATTCATAGCAGGTAACGGTGAAAACGGCGGCGGAAAGAAATTTCACGGAGCAACTGCCGAGGATCTTATTATCAAGGTGCCGCGCGGCACGCTGATAAAGGACGAGGCAACGGGCAAGATCATCAAGGATATGTCAGACGATAAGCCCTTTATCGTTTGCCGAGGCGGCCGCGGCGGTTGGGGTAACCGTCATTTTGCAACTCCCACGCGCCAAGTTCCGATGTTCGCCAAAAGCGGAGGAAAGGGAGAGGAGCGAAATCTCACGCTCGAGCTTAAGATGATCGCCGATGTCGGGCTCGTCGGCTTCCCGAATGTAGGAAAATCGTCAATTCTTTCGCGTATTTCAGCGGCAAAGCCGAAGATCGCGGACTATCATTTCACGACACTATCGCCGAATCTCGGCGTTGTTCGCACCGGGGGTGAGCGCGGATTTGTCGCAGCCGATATACCGGGTCTTATCGAGGGCGCGTCAGAGGGCGCAGGTCTTGGGCATCAATTTTTGCGCCATGTGGACCGTTGCCGTCTTTTGCTCCATGTCGTTGACGTGTCGGGCTCGGAGGGGCGCGATCCCGTGGACGATATCAAGAAGATCAACGCGGAGCTTGAGCGTTACAGCCCCGAGCTTGCGAGCCGTCCGCAGATAATCGTTGCGAATAAGACCGATGTGCTTGAGCCCGATGCCGATCTTTCGGCGTTTGAAAGCTATATCGACGAAAACGAATATGAGCTGATCTATGTTTCAGCTGCAACCGGCGAGGGGCTTGATCGCATGATACATCTTGTTGCCGATCGGCTCGAGCTTTTGCCGCCGCTGACGGTGTACGAGAGCGAATTTACGCCTGAGGACGAATACGCAACGAGCGACGAGGGACGCGTGACTACTGTCCGACGCGAAAACGACACGTTCTATGTAGAGGGCGAATGGCTTGTCAATCTTGTCGGTCAGGTCAATTTTGAGGACTATGAATCGCTTGCTTTCTTCCAGCGCGTTATCTTAAAAGCGGGCGTTATAGATATGCTTGAGAAAAAAGGCTGTACTGACGGGTGCACCGTAAACATTTACGACTTTGAATTTGACTTTGTCAAATAAAGGAGATCATTATGAATATTTGGCATGACATTTCATCTGATCGCATAGCTCCGGATAATTTTTCAGTTCTTATTGAGATCTCAAAGGGAAGCAACTGCAAATACGAGCTTGATAAAGAGACGGGGCTTTTGAAGCTCGATCGCATACTCTACACAGCGACCCACTATCCGCAAAACTACGGTTTTATTCCGCACACCTACGCCGATGACGGCGACCCTCTCGACGTTCTTCTCATTTGCTCCGTGCCGATACAGCCGATGACACTCGTTCAGGCATATCCGATCGGAAACATTCGAATGATCGACGGCGGCAAGCTTGACGATAAGATCATAGCGATCCCGTTTTCCGAGCCGAACTACAATGAGATCAAGAACATAGACGAGCTTCCTCCGCATATTTTCGATGAAATTATGCACTTTTTCAAGGTGTACAAGCAGCTTGAGCATAAGCAGACGGACGTTCAGTCCTTGTCCGACCGTGAGAGCGCTCTGAAAATAATTCGGGACGCGATCGAGCTTTACGGAAAGAGCTTTCAAGGGAAATAATAAAAAAACAACAGCCCGCAGGGCTGTTGTTTTTTTATTTATTTAAGCTTTGAAAGTGCGGTTTTAACACCGTCTATATTTTCGACGAGCTTTGCAAGCTTTGCTCGCTCTCCCTCGACAACGGCGGCGGGAGCTTTTGCCACAAAGCCTTCATTTGCAAGCTTTGCGGATATGCGTGCAGCGCTTTCTTCGAGTTTTGCAAGCTCACCCGTGAGGCGTGCGCGCTCTTTTTCGGTGTCGATAATATCCGAAAGCGGGAGAAGTATCATTGCAGAATCTGTGATGATCTGAACTGCGTCATCTGCCGAAATGACCGATGCATCAAAGCTCTCTTTGATCTCGACCTCAGACGCAGATGCAAGCTTCTTAAAGAATATCGCGGTATCATCATTGAAGCTGTCGGCATACTTTGTTTCAATATAAACCTTCGCTTTTCTCGAGGGAACGACATTCATATCGGCGCGGCGTGCACGGATAGCGGAGATCGCATCAATGATCCTTTCCATCTTTTCGGCGTCGGCTGCAAAGCGTAAGCTTTCGCATTCAACGGGGAAGGTATCTATCATGATACTCTCGGCATCATGCGGCAACGACTGATAAATTTCCTCGGTGATGAAGGGCATAAACGGGTGAAGGAGCTTGAGTGTTCCGACAAGCACATACGTGATGACCTTTTGAGCGATGATGTTCTTGTCGCTCTCTTTATCGGAAAGGCGTGTCTTTGCAAGCTCGATGTACCAGTCACAGAAGATATCCCAAGCAAAATCATAGATGTTCGAGAGGGCAACGCCGATCTCGTATCTTTCGAGTGCGGCATTGACGGACGCTGCAAGCCCGTTGAACTTGTGAAGTATCCATTTGTCTTCAAGTGCAAGCTCGGAGATATTAGGCAGCTCGTTTTTCTCGATCGTGAGATTCATGCGGACGAAGCGAGAAGCATTCCAGATCTTGTTTGCAAAGTTTCTTGCTGCTTCGATCTTCTCATCGGAGAATCGCATATCGTTTCCGGGGCTGTTTCCGGTGGCAAGGGCAAAGCGGAGCGCGTCAGCACCGTATTTGTCTATGATCTCAAGCGGATCGATTCCGTTGCCGAGAGATTTTGACATCTTGCGTCCCTGTGCGTCGCGCACAAGACCGTGAATAAGAACGGTATCAAAAGGAATATTATCGGTATATTCAAGTGCCGAGAATATCATTCTCGATACCCAGAACGTGATAATATCGTATCCTGTGACGAGCGTGTTCGTCGGGTAGAAATAGTCGAGATCCTCGGTCTTGTCGGGCCAGCCCATAGTCGAGAACGGCCAAAGGGCAGAGGAGAACCAAGTATCAAGTGTGTCGGGATCTTGTGTCATATGGCCGCCACACTTCGGGCAGACGGGGTTTTCGCCCCCCGTGACCACAGTCTCGCCGCAGTCGTCGCAGTAGAAT
>SVSW01000004.1 GCA_015064095.1 Oscillospiraceae bacterium
CTCGGGCATACCTGTTGCAACCGTTGCTATCGACGGAGCGAAGAATGCCGCCCTTTTAGCTTTACAGATACTCGCAGTCGAGGACGCAGAGCTTGCGGACAAGCTCAACGCCGCACGCCGTGCCGACAGCGATGCCGTTCTTGCAAAGGACAAGAAGCTAACGGAGGAGCTTGCATAAAATGGGCGGATTTTTCGGAGTTACATCTCAGCAGGATTGCGTTGCCGATGTCTTTTTCGGAGTGGATTATCACTCACATCTCGGAACGCGCCGCGGAGGAATGGCTGCATATGCGGAAGGATACGGCTTTTCAAGAGAAATACACAATATAGAAAACTCCCCGTTTCGCACAAAATTTGCAAATATACTTGAAGAGATGCACGGCAAGTCATGCATCGGCTGCATCAGCGATTCCGATCCTCAGCCGTTACTTATGCGCTCTCGCCACGGATCGTTTGCAATAACCACGGTCGGGTGTGTAAACAACTCGGCAGAACTTGCGCGCGAGGTCGTAGATGGCGGACATTGCTTTGCCGAGATGAGCGGCGGCAGAATAAACGAAACGGAGCTTATAGCCGCAATGATATGCGCACAGGGCTCGATCGTTGACGGCATCAAATACGTTCAGGATAAGATCGAGGGATCGACCACGATGCTGATACTGATGGACGACGGCTCGCTTATCGCCGCGCGTGATAAGCTCGGTCGCTTGCCCGTTATGATCGCAAAAAGCGAGCAAGGCTACGCTGTGACGCTTGAATCGTTCGCGGCGGAAAAACTCGGATATAAGGTCGAAAGAGGACTTGGCCCCGGAGAGATCGTAAAGATAACCCCAAATGAGATCGAGATTCTCCGTGAAGCAGGCAAGAAGATGAAGATCTGCGCCTTCCTTTGGACCTATTTCGGATATCCCAACTCGTCGTATGAGGGTGTAAACGTTGAGGTCGCAAGGTGCAGAAACGGAGAGATAATCGCAAGAAAGGACCGCGAGCGCGGAGTTGCACAGGATATTGATTCTGTCAGCGGAGTTCCGGATTCCGGAGTGCCTCATGCTATCGGTTATGCAAACGAAAGCAAGGTGCCCTTCACGCGTCCGTTTATAAAATATACGCCTACGTGGCCGCGCAGCTTTATGCCGCAAAGCCAGATACAGAGAAACCGCATCGCAAAGATGAAGATGATACCTGTTACCGAGATGATACACGATAAAAAGCTGCTTTTTGTCGATGACAGCATCGTTCGCGGAACGCAGCTGCGTTCAACAGTAGATTTCCTGTATAACAACGGTGCGAAGGAAGTACATATGCGCTCTGCTTGCCCGCCGATAATGTACGGCTGCAAGTATCTCAATTTCTCGCGCAACACATCGGATATGGATCTGATCGCGCGCCGAACGATCGATGAGCTTGAAGGCGAGGAAGGTCAAAAGCACATCGATGAGTATTCGGACGGCGATACCGAGCGCGGCCGCGCAATGCGCAGAGAGATAGCCAAGAAGCTCAATTTCTCATCGCTTGAATATCAGTCGGTCGCGGGAGCAATAGAGGCGATCGGAATTGACCCCGAGTGCATCTGCACTTATTGCTGGACGGGAAAAGAAGATTAAAATAACAATTACATAGGAGACAGAAAAATGGAAAAAAGCTACAGTGAAGCATACGCCGCGGCGGGCGTGGATATAACCGCCGGTTACCGCGCAGTTGAGCTTATGAAGCGCCACGTTGCGCGCACCGTTATCCCCGGAGCCGATACCGATATCGGTGGTTTTGGCGGACTTTTTGTGCCGAACATCGCAGGAATGGAAGAGCCCGTGCTTGTTTCGGGAACTGACGGCGTCGGAACAAAGCTCAAGCTCGCAATGGTTGCGGACAAGCACGATACCATCGGAATTGACGCGGTTGCAATGTGCGTAAACGACATTATTTGCAGCGGAGCAAAACCCCTTTTCTTCCTTGACTATATCGCATGCGGAAAGAATTTCCCCGAAAAGATCGCCGAGATCGTCGGCGGTGTTGCTGAGGGCTGTGTCAGAGCCGGCTGCGCGCTTATCGGCGGCGAGACCGCGGAGCACCCCGGAATGATGCCCGACGAGGAATACGATATCGCGGGATTTGCAGTCGGAATTGCCGACCGCAAGAAAATGATAGACAATAAGACGACAAAGCCGGGCGATGTCATTATCGCTCTGCCGTCAACGGGCGTTCATTCGAACGGATTTTCACTTGTAAGACGTGCGTTTGACGTCGAAAGCCCCGAAATGCTCGTTCCGCAGGAAAAGCTCGGCGGAAAGAGCTTGATGGAGGCGCTCCTTGAGCCGACAAAGATATATGTAAAGCCGATCCTGGCACTGCTTGAAAAGGTCAGCGTCAAGGGTATTTCTCACATTACGGGCGGCGGCTTTTATGAGAACATTCCGAGAAGCTTGCCCGACGGCTGCTGCGCAAAGATAAGAAAGAGCTCGATCAAGATCCCCGCACTCTTTGATTTTATCGCAGAGGCAGGCAAGGTTTCCGAGCGCGATATGTTCAATACATATAACATGGGCGTCGGCATGAGCGTCACCGTAGCAAAAGAGGACGCAGAGCTTGCCATTGAGATCCTCCGTGCAAACGGCGAGGACGCATACATTATCGGCGAGATCATCGCCGGAGACGGAATCGAGATAATCTGACATGACGGTTGAAAATAAGATCAAAATAGGTGTTTTCGTTTCGGGCGGCGGAACAAATCTTCAGGCGCTGATCGATGCACAGAGCTGCGGCAAGCTGAAATCCGGAGAGATCGTGCTCGTCGTTTCGAGCAAGCCCGATGTTTACGCGCTTGAACGCGCGGCAAATGCCGGAATTCCGGCGGCGGTCGCTAACCGAAAGCTGCTCCGAGATCAAAATACTTTTGAGGCAACGCTCACCGAGCTGCTTGACGAAAGTCAGGTCGAGGTCATAGTGCTCGCAGGCTTTCTGTCAATTTTAAGCGAGAGCTTTGTCAAAAAATACGAAAAGCGAATAATAAACGTCCACCCCTCGCTAATCCCGTCATTTTGCGGTGACGGATTTTACGGCTTGCGCGTGCATGAAGCCGCGCTGGCTCGCGGCGTAAAGGTCACGGGAGCGACCGTTCATTTCGTCAACGAGATAACGGACGGTGGCGAGATCATACTCCAAAAAGCGGTTTCGGTGAAAAACGGTGATACGCCGGAAACGCTCCAGCGCCGCGTTATGGAGGAAGCGGAGTGGAAGATACTCCCTGAGGCAGTAGAGCTTGTCTGCCAAAAAATTGCAAAAAATAAAATCAAAGGAGAATAAAATGAATATTTACAAGAGTTATGATATAGGCTCGCTTCTTCGAAAGAACGAGTATCCCGGCCGCGGAATTATCGTCGGCAAATCAAGAAACGGCAAATATGCCGTCACAGCATATTTCATCATGGGCAGAAGCGAGAACAGCCGCAACCGCGTGTTCAATGACTTTGGCGACGAGGTCATGATCCACCCCTTTGATGCATCAAAGGTCGAAGATCCCTCGCTCATCATTTATTCTCCCGTAAAGAAGCTCGGCAAAAAGCTGATCGTCACAAACGGCGACCAAACAGAAACGATCTATCAGGGTCTGCTCGCAGGCAAGAGCTTTGAGGACGCTCTTATGACGCGTGAGTTTGAGCCTGACGCTCCGAATTTCACACCCCGTATCAGCGCAATGCTCGATTTTGAGGGGGGATATAAATACAAAATGAGCATTCTTAAGAGTGCCGATGCAGCCGGAACGGCTTGCAACCGTTACACGTATACATACGAGCCCGTTGACGGTCTCGGACATTTCATTCATACGTATAAGTGCAACGGAAATCCGATCCCGACCTTCCAGGGCGAGCCTGAGCGCGTCAATATTCTCAATAACATCGACGCTTTCACAAACAAGATCTGGAACAGCCTCAACGCGGACAATAAGATCGCTCTGTTCGTTCGTTACACCTCGCTTGCATCGGGCAGAACAAACACCAGAATTATCAACAAATATACAAAATAAAAGGGAGACTGTGCGATGAAGAATTTTGAGCTTAAATACGGTTGTAACCCCAACCAAAAGCCGTCTAATATATATATGGCAGACGGTGCGGAGCTTCCGATCGAGATCCTCGGAGGACGCCCGGGATACATAAATTTTCTTGATGCTTTCAACTCTTGGCAGCTTGTTAAGGAGCTCGCGGAGGCGACCGGTGATGTCGCGGCGACCTCTTTTAAGCACGTCAGCCCCGCGGGCGCGGCTATCGGCAAAAAGCTGACCGATAAAGAAAAGAAATCATGCTTCGTTGACGATATTGAGGGTCTTGACGATTCGCCCCTCGCTTGCGCATATGCAAGAGCAAGAGGAACGGACCGTATGTCGTCCTTTGGCGATTTTATAGCCCTTTCGGACGTTTGCGACGCAACGACCGCGAAGATAATCAAGCGCGAGGTTTCCGACGGCGTTATCGCCCCCGGATATACCGATGAGGCACTTGAGATCCTCCGTTCCAAGAGAAACGGCAACTACAATATCATTAAGATAGATCCGAATTACGTTCCCGCAGAGCGTGAGCATAAGGAGGTCTTCGGTATTACCTTTGAGCAGGGAAGAAACAATTTTAAGATCGACCGCGAGCTGCTTGCAAAGCTCGTTACCGAGAATAAGGATCTCACCGACGACGCGGCAAAGGATCTTATCATCGCACTTATCACACTTAAATATACGCAGTCAAATTCCGTTTGCTTTGCAAAGAACGGTCAGACAACGGGCGTCGGTGCGGGACAGCAGTCGAGAATCCACTGCACACGCCTTGCCGGAAGCAAATCAGATAACTGGTTCCTGCGTCAGTCGGATAAGGTGCTGAATCTGCCCTTCCGTGCAGATCTCGGTCGCCCCGACCGCAACAACGTCATCGACATTTATATCTCCGATGACTATGAGGACGTAACGGCAGACGGCAACTGGGAGAAATATTTTGATAAGAAGCCCGAGATATTTACACGCGAGGAAAAGAGAGCATATCTCGATACTATTACCGGTGTTGCGCTCGGCTCCGATGCATTCTTCCCGTTCTCCGATAATATCGACAGAGCTAAAAAGAGTGGCGTAAAGTATATCGCACAGCCCGGCGGCTCGGTGCGTGACGATCTTGTTATCGCAGCGGCAGACGGATACGGAATGGTCATGGCATTCACCGGAATGAGACTTTTCCATCATTAATGATATGAAGATAATGGTAATCGGCTCCGGCGGCCGTGAACACGCCGTGATAAAGGCGCTCAGCAAGAGCGAAAATGTCGATACGATATATGCGCTTCCCGGAAACGGCGGAATCGCAGCAGACGCGATCTGTGTGAATATCGGAGCGACGGATATCGACGGGATCGTCGAATTTGCAAAAAAGGAGAAGATCGAATATGCGGTCGTCACGCCTGACGATCCGTTGGCGCTCGGCGCAGTTGACAGACTGACAGAGATCGGAGTGCCGTGCTTCGGACCGACCGCCGCGGCGGCACAGATCGAAGCGAGCAAGGTCTTTTCAAAAAATCTTATGAAAAAATACGGTATCCCGACCGCCGCTTTTGAGGTGTTCGAGGATATTGGAGATGCACTTTCCTATCTTGAAACTGCACCGATCCCGACAGTCATTAAGGCTGACGGTCTTGCACTCGGCAAGGGCGTTATCATCGCTATGACGCGCGATGAGGCAAAGGACGCCGTGCGATCGATGATGGAGGATAAGATATTCGGCGCATCGGGCAGCCGTGTGGTCATTGAGGAGTTTTTAGAGGGCCCCGAGGTCTCCGTGCTCGCGTTTACGGACGGCAAGTGCGTCAAGCCGATGGTCTCTTCAATGGATCACAAGCGCGCACTCGACGGAGATCGAGGACTTAACACGGGCGGAATGGGAACGATAGCTCCCAACCCGTTTTACACCGATGAGATAGCCGAGATCTGCCGAAAGACGATCTTCGAGCCGACGATAGAGGCGATGTGTGCCGAGGGCAGACCCTTTCGCGGTTGCCTTTACTTCGGGCTTATGATCACAAAGAACGGGCCGAAGGTGATTGAGTATAACTGCCGCTTCGGTGACCCCGAAACGCAGGTCGTTCTGCCGCTTCTTGAGAGTGATCTTTTCCGTATCATGCAAGCAACAACGAACGGAACGCTCGCCGAAACGGAGGTCAAATTCTCGTCCGGCGCGGCGGCGTGTGTCGTTTTGGCGTCCGACGGCTACCCCGGTAAGTACGAAAAGGGCTTCCCGATAGATATTCCGCTCGATGTTGAGGCTTATGTCGCAGGCGCGAAGCTTGAAGACGGAACGCTCGTTACAAACGGTGGGCGTGTGCTTGGCGTTATCGGCAAGGGAGAAACCCTTTCCGAAGCGATTAAAAAGGCATATGAGGGTGCAGATCGCATTTCATTTGAAAATAAATACTGCCGTCGAGATATAGGCAAAAAAGCACTTGCGGCGAAATAACAGAGGATTTAGCTATGGTATTTAGAGTTTATGTTGAAAAGAAAGGCGAGCTTTCGGTTGAGGCAGCGGCGCTGCTTTCCGATCTTCGCAAATTTCTCGGAATAAAGTCGCTTGACGGACTTCGTGTGCTCAATCGCTACGACGTTGAAAATATTGACGCATCGCTTTTTGAAAGCACGGTCGGCACGGTATTTTCCGAGCCGCAGATAGATATTGTCACTCGTGAGCTTGACGCAAAGAACGGCGACACCGTTTTTGCAGTCGAGTATCTGCCGGGTCAGTTTGACCAGAGAGCAGACAGTGCGGCACAGTGCGTGCAGATAATTTCGCAGGGTGAGCGCCCCACTGTCAGAACGGCGAAGGTCTATATTCTTTCGGGCAATCTGACGGATGCTGAGATCGCCGCCATAAAGAAATATGTAATAAACCCCGTTGAGTGCCGTGAGGCAAGCCTTGCGCTTCCCGAAACACTCGATGTGAAATACGAAATTCCCGAAAGCGTTGCAACGCTTGACGGTTTTATCTCGCTTGACCGCGAGGCTCTCTCGGCTTTCGTTTCGGGATACGGACTTGCAATGGATACAGACGATCTTGAATTCTGCCGCAAGTATTTTGAGAAAGAGGGCAGAGACCCCACGATCACGGAAATTCGCATGATCGACACCTATTGGTCGGATCATTGCCGCCATACCACGTTTAATACGATAATCGACAGCGTTGATCTTACGGATCCAACGATCGCAGCAGCGTACGATGAGTACGTCGATATGCGCGAGTATCTCGGACGTAAAAAGCCGCAAACGCTCATGGATATAGGTACACTTGCAGCGAAGTATCTCAAAAAGCAGGGCAAGCTTGCAAAGCTCGACGAATCGGACGAGATCAACGCTTGCACCGTTAAGATCAAGGTGAACGTAAACGGCAAGGACGAGGATTGGCTCTTGCTATTTAAGAACGAAACGCACAATCATCCCACGGAGATAGAGCCCTTCGGCGGTGCTGCGACCTGTATCGGCGGCGCTATACGCGACCCGCTTTCGGGACGTGCATACGTTTATGCCGCAATGCGTCTGACGGGTGCTGCCGACCCCACAAGATCGCTCTCCGAAACTCTTGCGGGCAAATTGCCGCAGAGAAAGATAGTTACGACCGCCGCGGCAGGTTACAGCTCATACGGAAACCAGATCGGTCTTGCCACGGGTCAGGTCGATGAGATCTATCACGACGGGTATGCCGCAAAGCACATGGAGCTTGGCGCAGTTATAGCCGCAACACCTGCCAAAAACGTTCGCCGCGAGTGCCCCGAGGACGGAGATGTCGTTATACTGCTCGGTGGCCGCACAGGACGCGACGGTATCGGCGGTGCAACGGGTTCGTCGAAATCTCACACCGAGGCATCGCTTGAAAGCTGCGGTGCTGAGGTACAAAAGGGAAATGCGCCCGAGGAGAGAAAGCTTCAGCGCCTTTTCCGCAATCCCGAGGCACAGTATATGATCAAACGCTGCAACGACTTCGGCGCAGGCGGTGTTTCCGTTGCTGTCGGAGAGCTTGCGGACGGTCTTTGCATCGATCTTAACGCAGTTCCGAAAAAGTACGAGGGACTTGACGGTACAGAGCTTGCGATCTCCGAATCGCAGGAAAGAATGGCAGTTGTTATCGAGCCGCATAACGTCGATAAGTTTATCGCGCTTGCGAATGAAGAAAACCTTGAGGCAACGGTCATTGCGCGCGTCACGGCCGAGCCAAGACTCGTTATGCACTGGAACGGCAAGAAGATAGTCGATATTTCCCGTGAGTTTCTCAACACCGAGGGTGCTGAGAAGCATATAACGATCAAGCCGGCACCTGCCGCGGATTATGCCAAGACGGTTTCGGGAACGTTCACCGAGGAATATAAAAAGCTCGTCGGCGATCTCAATGTATGCTCAAAGCGCGGACTGTCGGAGAGATTTGACTCGACGATCGGCGCGAATACGGTCCTTATGCCTTTCGGCGGAAAGAATCAGCTCACGCCGATACAGGCAATGGTTCATAAAATTGCAGTAGAGAAGAACGACACCGATACCTGCTCTTATATGTCTTGGGGATATAACCCAGATATCACGTCGGCAAGCCCGTATCACGGAGCATATCTCGCCGTTGTTGAGTCTGCGGCAAAGCTCGTTGCAACCGGTGCTGAGTTCTCCGATGTATATCTCAGCTTGCAGGAATTCTTTGAGAAGCCCTTGCGCGATCCTGCCCGTTGGGGCAAGCCGTTCTCGGCTGTGCTCGGCGCACTCATGGCACAAAAGGATCTCGGAATTGCCGCGATCGGCGGTAAGGACTCAATGTCCGGCAGTTTTGAAAAGCTCGATGTTCCGCCCACGGTGGTCAGCTTCGCAGTCACCACGGGTAAGCTTGACGAGGTCATAACAAACGACGCAAAGGCGGCAGGACACAAGCTTATTTCTATCTGTCCGAAGTACGAAAACGGACTTCCGGTCGCAAAATCGCTTATTGAAACCTTCGGTAAGGTCACGGCTCTTATGAGAGACGGAAAGGTCTATGCCGCATATACACCCACTTGTGGCGGAATCGCCGAGGCGGTCTATAAAATGTGCATAGGCAACGGGCTCGGCTTTGAGTTTGACCCGTCGATGACTGTCAGCGATATCTTCGGATATGCTTACGGCTCGTTCCTGCTTGAGGTTGATGAAGCAACGGCGGGTCAGACTGTCGGTCGCTTCACAGCTGACTGGAAGATGACGCTCGGCGGCGAAAGCATTGATTTTGCCGAGCTTAACGAGATATACGAGGGCAAGCTTGAGCGCGTTTACCCCTGCAATATCGGCGGCAAGGGTGAGGGAATTCCCACCGTTACATATAATAAAGCACCGAGAAAAGCATCTGTTTTTGTGGCGAAGCCGCGCGTGCTGATACCCGTTTTCCCCGGCACGAATTGCGAGTATGATTCTGCAAAGGCAGTTGCCGCCGCAGGTGCTGAGCCCGAGATAATCGTTATCAATAACCTGTCCCCGAAGGGCGTTGCAGACTCGGTCGAGTACTTTGCAAAGCGCGTATCCGACGCACAGGTGATCTTCATTCCCGGCGGATTCTCCGGCGGCGACGAGCCCGATGGCTCGGGTAAGTTCATAACCGCATTCTTCCGCAACGGTGCGGTCAAGGAGGCAACGAATGAGCTCCTTGCAAAGCGCGACGGTCTTATGCTCGGTATATGCAACGGCTTCCAGGCGCTTATAAAGCTCGGACTTGTGCCGTATGGCGAGATCATCGACGCAGATGAAAATTGCCCGACACTCACGTTTAATAAAATAGGTCGCCACCAGTCAAAGCTTGTGCGTACGCGCGTGGCATCTAATCTTTCGCCTTGGCTCGCAAATGCCGAGGTTGGCGGTATTTATACCGTTCCGATCTCTCACGGCGAGGGCCGCTTCTGGGCGTCCCCCGAGCTTATAGCAAAGCTTGAATCGGCAGGACAGATCGCAACGCAGTATGTAAATGCCAACGGTGAGCCGACAGACGACGTCGCGTTCAACCCGAACGATTCCGCATGGGCGATCGAGGGCATTACCTCGCCCGACGGACGCGTGCTTGGTAAGATGGGACACTCGGAGCGCGTAGGTGACGGACTTTATAAGAATGTTGCGGGCAACTTCAACATCGGTCTTTTCACCTCGGCTGTTGATTATTATAAGATTTAATGGAGTTAAAATGAAAAAAGCAGTTATAACAGTAACGGGTAAGGACGCTGTCGGAATTATAGCGAGAGTCAGCGCGGAATGTTCAGAATGTCAGGCGAATATAATAGATATAACGCAGAGCGTTATGAGCGAGTATTTCGCTATGATCATGCTCGTTGAGCTCGACAGACTTAATATAAAGTTTGCGGATTTTGCCGATAGACTTGAGGCGATCGGCCGCGAGCGCGGACTTGTTATTTCCGCCGTCCACGAAGATATTTTCAATACAATGCACCACATATAAAGCTATGATAAATACAGCAGATATACTTGAAACAATAGGAATGATAAGAGAGGAAAATCTCGACATTCGCACGATCACAATGGGTATTTCACTCTTTGACTGCGTGAGTGACGATGAGGACCGTCTCTGTCAGAAGATCTACGATAAGATCACAAAAAACGCCGGCAGACTTGTGTCTGTCGGCGAGGAGATAGCAAAGGATTACGGAGTGCCGATCGTCAATAAGCGCGTGTCGGTGACGCCGGTGTCGCTCGTCGGCGGCGATCTTTCGCCGGACGGATATATGAAGCTGGCAAGAACGCTTGACCGTGCGGCAGATGCTCTCGGCATCAACTTTATCGGCGGCTTTTCCGCCCTTGTCCACAAGGGCATGACCCCCTCGGAGCGCGCGCTCATATCGGTCATTCCGGACGCGCTTGCCGAAACGGGGAAGGTCTGCTCGTCCGTCAATGTCGCAACAACGAAGGCGGGCATAAATATGGACGCCGTTGCGATGATGGGCTCGGTTATAAAAAGAGCCGCATATCTCACGCGTGACAACAATTCGATCGGTGCTGCAAAGCTCGTCGTGTTTGCGAACGTGCCTGAGGATAACCCCTTTATGGCGGGCGCATTTCACGGTGTAGGCGAGCCTGATTCGGTCATAAACGTCGGTGTTTCCGGCCCCGGTGCTGTTGCATCGGCGATAAGACGCGCAGGCAACTGCGATCTTTCGGAGCTTTCGGACGTTATAAAAAAGACTGCGTTTAAGATCACGCGTGTCGGTCAGCTTGTGGCAAATGAGGCGTCACGGAGGCTCGGCGTGCCGTTCGGCATAGTTGACCTTTCCCTCGCTCCCACACCGGCGATCGGCGACTCGGTCGCGAGAATACTTGAAAATATGGGACTTGAGGTCTGCGGCGGATACGGTACCACCGCGGCAATTGCGATGCTTAACGACGCGGTCAAAAAGGGCGGAGTTATGGCGTCGAGCCATGTTGGCGGACTTTCAGGTGCATTTATTCCCGTGTCCGAGGACGAGGGTATGATCGCGGCGGCGGCATCGGGCGCACTCACGCTTGAAAAGCTCGAGGCTATGACGGCGGTCTGCTCGGTCGGACTTGATATGATCGTTGTGCCCGGAGATACCTCCGAGGCGGTCATTTGCGGCATGATAGCCGATGAAATTTCGATCGGCGTTGCCAATACGAAGACAACGGCAGTGCGAGTGATCCCTGCATACGGCAAAAAGGTCGGCGATTCGGTCGAATTCGGCGGACTGCTCGGCGCAGCCCCCGTCATGAAGATCAGCGAGTCATCGCCTGCGGTCTTTATCGGACGCGGCGGCCGTGTTCCGGCACCCATACACAGCCTTAAAAACTAAAAAAGGAGCTGCAAAGCAGCTCCTTTTTTATATCTGTACAAATCCAAGCTTGCGGCGAACCTTGGTAATGGTCTTTCGGGCATAATATGCGGCTTCGTCAGCACCCTTTTTCATCATAGCCTCAAGATATGCCTTGTCGGCAAGAATTCTTGCAAATTCCTCACGAACGGGATCAAGCGAATCGGCACATGCCTCGCCGACTGCGAGCTTGAATTCTCCGTAACCGCGCCCGTCAAATTCGCGCTCGATCTCCTCTGCCGTCTTGCCCGTGAAGCAAGAATAAATGGAGATCAGGTTGTTTATTCCGTCCTTGCCCTCGCCCATGCGTACGCAGGTCTCGGAATCGGTCACCGCGCGCTTGAATTTGCGTATAACGGTGTCTTTATCATCGAGAATATAAACCACGGCGTTCGGATTTTCATCGGATTTGCTCATTTTTTTCGTCGGATCGGCAAGGGACATGATCTTCATGCCGGTTTTCTTTATAATGGGCTCGGGGATCGTGAATGTGCCGGGATAAAGCTGATTAAATCGCGTCGCGATATCGCGCGTCAGCTCCACGTGCTGCTTTTGGTCAATACCGACGGGCACGATATCCGTCTGATAAAGCAGAATATCAGCCGCCATCAAGGCAGGGTATGTGAAAAGACCGGCGTTGATGTTGTCCGCGTGCTTTTGGCTCTTGTCCTTGAACTGCGTCATGCGAGAAAGCTCGCCAAAGCCCGTAAAGCAGTTGAGTATCCACGCAAGCTCCGCGTGCGCCGGAACGTGCGACTGCACGTAGAGCGTCGCCTTCTCGGGGTCAAGACCGCATGCCATATAAAGAGCCATCATTTCATACGAACGGCGGCGCAGGTCGGCGGGGACTTGGCGGACCGTGATCGCGTGCTCGTCGACGATGCAGTAAAAGCATTTATAGCTTTCCGTGTACTCGGCGAAATTTTTGAGCGCGCCGAGATAATTTCCAATAGTGAGGTTGCCTGAGGGCTGAATGCCCGAAAAGGATACCTTTTGATCGTTTAACATAGATTTTCCTTCTTATTTATTTAGTATAGCACGCGCGACCTCACCGAGGCGGCGGCAGCCCTCAACGATCTGCTCGTCGGAGGGAGTTGAGTAATTTAGGCGGAAGCAGTGTGACGGTGCAGTCGTGTCGCAGTTGAAGGTCGTGCCGGGGACGACTGCAACCTTATATTCTATTGCGCGTTTGACAAAATCGTTCATGTCGACGTATTCGGGCAATGTGCACCAAAGGAACAGGCCGCCCTCGGGGCGCGTGAACTTTATCTCCTTGGGGAGATTTTCTTCAAGTGCGCGAAGCATCAAGCCGCATTTGCGGCGATAGAGCGCGCGGATCATGTCGATGTGCGCATCAATATCACATTCGGTCATGTAGCGGTAGCAGAGCATCTGGAAAAACATATTCGTATGAACGTCCTCGACCTGCTTTGCAATAACGATCTTCGTGACTATCTCCTCGGGTGCTACGCAAAAACCGACGCGCATGCCTGCCGAAAGGATCTTTGAGAACGTCGAGCAGTAAATGACAAGACCCTCGGTGTCAAAGGATTTGATCGTGGGGATATCTTCACCGGCAAAGCGAAGCTCGCCGTATGGATTGTCCTCAATGATCGGAATGTTGTATTTTTTTGCGATCTCGTAGATGCGAACGCGTTTTTCGTACGATGTTGTGATACCGGCGGGGTTTTGGAACGTCGGGATCAAATATATCAGCTTTGTGCGCGGATTTGCCTTGATAGCCGCCTCAAGCTCGTCGGGGTCGATCCCGTCATCGTGCAGCTCGACGCCGACCGTAACTGCACCGTTTGAACGGAATGCGTTGAGCGCACCGATAAAGGTCGGATTTTCGCAGATAACAACGTCACCCTCGTTGCAAAATGCCTTGCAGGCAAGCTCGATGCCTTGCTGACCGCCCGATAAAATAACGGTCGAATCATTGTATTTGTCACCCTCGGAAACGGACTTGCCGATGCCGAAAACGTCCTTTTGGCGCTTTGCGACCGCCTCGCGCAGAGGGGGATAGCCCTCTGTCATGCCGTATTGGAGCGCGACGTTCGGAGTTGTTGCGTAAATGTCCGCCGAGAGACGGGCAAGTTCTTCGGTGGGGAACGATTCGGGTGCGGGATTGCCTGCCGCGAACGAAATTATAGTCGGATCGGTCAGAGATTTGAATATCTCGCGTATTGCGGACGGCTTTAATGCCGCAAGCTTGTCTGAAAATTCGTAATTCATTTGCTTATAACTCTTTTATTTCCTTATTTTTATATGTGCAAAAGCGCACGGTATAGCCGTTTGTTTCGATCGGATCTGCGACAGCGGCACATTCCCAATTCGGCTTTTCGTCAAGATTCGGGAAGAATACGGTCGCCTCGCCGTCGGCATCGACCTTTGTGATCTCCGCTTCGGAGCAATAATCGCAAAACTGGCGGTACATCATTCCGCCACCGACGATATAGACGTCGTCGGGCGTATGCTTTTTGATCTCGGCGGCGAGCTCATCGATAGAGCGACAGATAATGAGCCCGTCCTGCTCGGGAATGTCTTTATCGGAGAGAACGATATTCACTCGGTTTTTAAGCGGACGTCCTCCGGGGAAAGAGAGCAGGGTGTTGAGCCCCATAACGACCGTTTTGCCCGATGTGATCTGCCGAAAATGCTTCATATCCTCGGGTATTGAGAAAAGCAGATCGTTCTTTTTGCCGATACCCCATTTTTTATCAACTGCAACTATTAATTTCATATGGCAACGGGAATTTTATCTTCAAGCTTGTGGTATTCGTAGCCCTCGAGCTCAAAATCATCGACCGTAAAATCATAGAAATTCTTGATATCGGGATTCATTTTGAACTTCGGCGCGGGGAACGGCTCTTTTTCTATCATTTTCTCAACGATCGGGATATGACGGTCATAAATATGCGCATCGGCTATAACGTGCACGAATTCGCCGACCTCAAGCCCCGATACCTGAGCCATCATGTGCGTCAGCACGGCATACTGAACGACATTCCAGTTGTTTGCGGTCAAAAAGTCATTTGAGCGCTGATTTAATATCGCGTTCAGCTTGTTGCCCGAAACATTGAAGGTCATGCTGTAAGCGCAGGGGTAAAGGCCCATTTCGGAGAGATCTGCATGGACGTAAATGTTCGTCATGATGCGGCGCGACTGCGGATTGTTTTGAAGATCGAAGAGCACGCGGTCGACCTGATCGAACATGCCCTCTTTATATTTGTGCTTAACGCCGAGCTGATAGCCGTACGCCTTGCCTATCGTGCCGTTCTCATCTGCCCAAGAGTCCCAAATATGAGTCTTAAGCTCCGCGACGCGATTGGATTTTTTTTGCCATATCCAAAGCAGCTCGTCAATGCAGGAGCGAAACGCCGTACGGCGCAGAGTCATTATCGGGAATTCCTTTTGCAGGTCATATCGGTTTACGATGCAAAATTTTTTTACCGTGTGTGCAGGTGCACCGTCGTCCCAATGAGGGCGGACGGACAGATCTTCATCTGAAAATCCGTGTTCAAGTATATCGCGGCAGTTTTCAATGAAAAGATTGTCGGCGTAGCTCATTTTTTACTCCTTACCAAAATAATTTATCACATTGTATTATAACATAAGTTGCCAAAATTCGCAAGGGGTGAGTATAACATTTTAAAAAATATTCTCGCGTGCGCTGTTTTGCATTTTTTTATTCTAAAACTTGCAAAATCTGCTTTGGATATTTCGAAAAATCCCTTGACGGAAGGTAAAAAAAGTAGTATAATCAAAGAAATTATTTAATTTTATCTAACGGAGGTTCAGAAAATGAACAGAGTTTACAATTTTTCTGCGGGCCCTTCCATGTTGCCCCTGTCGGTTCTCGAAAAATGCGCGGCGGACATGGTCTCTTACGGCGAGTCCGGAATGTCGGTTATGGAGATGAGCCACAGATCTCCGGATTATGATGCCATCATAAAGAAGGCGGAGGCGGATCTTCGCACTCTTATGAACATTCCCGATAATTACAAGGTGCTTTTCCTTCAGGGCGGTGCATCAACACAGTTTGCGTCCGTTCCGCTTAACCTTCTTCCCGTGGGCGGCAAGGCTGATTACATAGTTTCCGGTCAGTTCTCGGGCAAGGCATACAAAGAGGCACAGAAATACGGCGATGTCGTCGAGGTTGCTTCCTCAAAGGCAGATAACTTCACTTATGTTCCGAAGACCACTCGCGATTCCTTCCGTAAAGACGCCGCATACGTACATATTTGCTACAATAACACGATTTACGGTACGAAGTATCCGGAAATTCCCGATACAGGTGATATTCCGCTTGTTGCCGATATGTCCTCCTGCATTATCTCCGAGCCTGTTGACGTTTCGAAGTTCGGAGTTATCTATGCCGGTGCGCAGAAGAACATGGCGCCGGCAGGTCTCACTCTCGTGATCGTTCGCGAGGATCTGCTTGGTCGCGCACGTCCCGAGTGCCCCACGATGCTCGATTGGAAGACGATGGCAGAAAACGATTCGATGTATAACACTCCTCCTTGCTGGTGCATCTACGTTGCAGGACTTGTATACGAGTGGATACTCAATATGGGCGGCCTTGAGAAGATGAAGGAGATCAACGTAAAGAAAGCCAATATTCTTTATGACTATCTTGACAGCCAGGATTACTATATTGCTCCCGTTAAGAAGGAAAGCCGTTCGCTCATGAACGTCACCTTCGTTACAGGTGATGCCGATCTCGATAAGAAGTTCGCATCTGAGGCGGCAAAGGCAGGGCTTAAAAACCTTAAAGGACACCGCTCCGTTGGCGGCATGAGAGCTTCTATCTATAACGCAATGCCGATCGAGGGTGTTGAGGCGCTCGTTGCATTCATGAAAGATTTTGCAGAAAAAAATCCTAAGGCTTAATTTTGGAGATTAAAAATGTATAACGTAAAATTACTTAATAAAATTGCCAAGGTCGGCACAGACAATCTTGACCCCGCCGTATATAATATCGGCGAGAACGTAGAAAATCCCGATGCAATAATGGTCCGCTCGGCCGTTATGCACGATATGGAGTTCAATCCCGAGCTTCTCTGCATTGCAAGAGCAGGTGCGGGAGTTAACAATATTCCCGTTGATCGCTGTGCAAAGGAGGGCATCGTTGTTTTTAACACCCCCGGTGCAAACGCAAACGGAGTTAAGGAGCTTGCAATTTGCGCGCTCTTCCTCGCCGCGAGAAAGATCACGGCAGGTATCGATTGGACAAAGACGCTTATCGGCAATCCCGATGCCGCAAAGGCAGTGGAGAAGGGCAAATCCGCTTTCGGCGGAACGGAGATCAAGGGCAAGACCCTCGGTGTTATCGGCCTCGGTGCTATCGGAGGCATGGTTGCAAACACCGCGATCGATCTCGGCATGACAGTCTACGGCTGTGACCCGTATCTTTCCGTCCGTGCCGCTTGGGCGCTTGACAGCCATGTAAAAATGGCGGCAAACTTCGAGGACATTTATAAGACGGCAGATTATATCACGCTCCACGTTCCGGCAACGCCCTCAACGAAGAATATGATCTGCGCCGAGACTCTTGCAATGATGAAGGACGGCGTCAAGATCATCAACCTTGCCCGTGCGGACCTTGTTAACGCCGAAGACATGAAAGCGGCACTTGCCAGCGGCAAGGTCTCAGCATACGTCACGGATTTCCCGACCCCCGATACAATCGGAGTTGACGGAATCATTACGATCCCTCACCTCGGCGCATCTACCGAGGAGTCTGAGGACAACTGCGCTGTTATGGCGGCAAAGGAGCTTGATGAGTATCTGAGATCCGGAAATATTCAAAACAGCGTCAATTTCCCGAACGTTGTCGTTCCTTATACAGGACTTACTCGCGTTTGCATATTCCACGATAATATTCCCGAGATGATCTCGAAGATCTCCGGAGTTTTCGGCGAGCTTAAGATCAACATCGAGCACCTCAATGACCAGTCAAAGGGCGAGAACGCTTACACGATTATTGATGTCAGCGGAAATATCCCCGGCGAGGTAGTTGAAAAGCTGAACGCGATCGAAGGCGTTAACCGCGTAAGAGTTATATAAGATAAAAGCCGTTGACGAAAGTCAACGGCTTTTTTATTTCATTATTCGATCCCCATTTGACCCATGAGCTTTTTCTGAAATTCCTCGGCGGTGTTGTAGCCCATTTTCTTTTGGCGGTTGTTCATAGCCGCGATCTCAAGAATAATAGCGAGGTTGCGTCCGGGCTTGACGGGTATTGTGATCGCCGGAACGGTTATTCCGAGTATATCAACGGTGTCGTTGTCAAGACCGAGGCGGTCGTACATCTTGCCCTGTATCCAAGGCTCAAGCTTTATAACGAGGTCGATCTTTTCCGTATCTTTGACAGCGCCCATTCCGAAAATGCGACGTATATCTACGATTCCGATACCGCGAAGCTCAACGTAGTGGCGGATAATTTCGGGTGACGATCCGATCAGCGCCTTTGCCGAAACGCGCTTTATCTCGACTGCGTCGTCGGCGATTAGTCTGTGTCCGCGCTTGACAAGCTCAATAGCGGTCTCACTTTTTCCAACTCCGCTGTCGCCCAGCAGAAGCATACCCTCGCCGTAAACCTCGACAAGAACGCCGTGGCGCGTGATGCGCGGCGCAAGATGTAGATTGAGCGAGGCGATAAGCGCCGCCATCAAAACCGTGGTCTTTTCCTCGCAAGAGAGGATAGGTACGGCGGCGAGCTTTGCAAATTCAACGATCTCGGGATAAATATCGACGTTTGCCGCGATGATGACGGCAGACGGCTTTGCATCTATGAAGTTTTTGATCCTCTCACGGCGAAGCTCGGGCGTGAGAGATGCAAGATATCTGTGTTCCGCATTGCCGAGAAGCTGAACGCGGTCAGCCGAGAATTTTTCAAAGAATCCCGTTAAGGCAAGTCCCGGTCTGTCAACCTCGTTGCTAACGATCATAATAGCTTGCGCCGGTGCGGGCAGATATACCGGGTTTAAGCCGAATTCATCTATCAGAACTTTAAGAGAAATGCTGTATTTCTCGTTCATCTTTTTGTCCTCCGAGTGTATTTTAGTTAATTATACCATATATTTTCTCTTTTGAACAGAGAATTTTGAAAAAAATCGTCGGTATTCACAAAAAGGTAATAACTTTGCTTTATAATATACTTAATAATCTCAACGGAGGCAAAGATGAAAAGATTTTTGACTGCATTTTTGGCGCTGGTCTTTATTTTACTGCCGTTCGTCGGCTGCGCCGACACCACGCGCCTTTATAAGATAGATCCGACTGATGAGGAGGCACGTGTCGTCGGAAAGGTGGGCGAATTTGATGTATATTACGACGAGCTTCGCTATCTGACAATGACTTATAAGCGCCAGATGGAGAGCAAATACGGCGAGGAGATATGGAAGACGGAAGAATCGGCCGCGCCGTATATCGAGGAGCTTAAAAGCTCTGTTGCTTCGGCTCTGACCGTGAACTACGGGGCTTTGGCATTGGCAAAGGAGAACGGCATCACGCTTGACAGCGAGGAAGTGAAAAAATATTGTGATCTTCGGCTTGAGGAGATCGCAGCGGACCTCACTCTTATGCTGATATCCTCTCACGGATCGCAAAGCTCGACGACAACGTCAAGCGATTCCGTCGATGATGAATATACTCCCAGCGATGACGAGGTCAACTTGGCATATCGCGATCAGCTTGAAGCAACATACCTGACCGACAGATACGTGCGCTTTACCTTCTCGGTCGATGCATGCGTTGAGCAGCTCGTCATTAAATATGAAAAGGACGGGGTGCTTTTGACATCGGATACGGATATTGAAAAATATATAAAATCAAATTTCTGCCGCACGCTTCATGTTTATATAAGAAATGACGACGGTGAGAGTGTTGCCGAGAATCGCGAAAAGGCAGAGACCGTGATAGCGGAGCTTGAAGGCGGCAAGAGCTTTAATTCTATGGTCGGAAGTATATATAACGACGATCTTATGACCACCACCGCAAACGGTAATTATTTCGGTCGCGGAGAAATGGAAACGGCATATGAAGATGCAGCGTTTGCGCTTGACGAGGGCGAATACAGCGAAATAGTTGAGACGGAGTCGGGCTTCTATATCATAAAGCGCCTGCCGCTTGAGGACGACTACATAAACACATATTTTGAAGATCTTAAAACGCAGTACAAATACGCGAAGGTAAATTCGGACATTTCGGATGTGCGAGACGGACTTTCGTTTGTGCCCAATGAGCTTTATAATTCGATCGCTCTTTGGTCGATGAAGTGATGGGCAAAAAGCACAGAACAAAAAAACGCAGTCAGGGCGGAGAAAAAAGCGGTGCTTTAACTGCGGTGCTTATTTGGGCTGCGGTTGCACTGGCAGCCGCTGCTCTTGCACTCGTAATAGGAAATCTTCTCGGCGATAAGGCAGACGGTATCCCGAGCGGTGAAGAAAAACCTCCGCTTTATGAATACGACGGCACAGGGGCACCTGAGATCAACGCTTTGATGATCGATATCGACGGTAAAAGCAACAAGGAGATCGAAGCCGCGATATCAAAGCTCAATGACGGATCAGATGCTTCAATCAGTCTGCGCGGCGATGATCTGAAGCTTAAATACGATTCGGAGATCGCTTTAGCCGTTACGGGCAATTCGGGTACGGCAGATCTTACAAATGCTGTCAAATTTATGAAAGACAAGGGTTTATATATCAGCGCGTGCTTTTATACCGCGATCGCGTCGGTCGAGAGCGCAAGTGCCGCCGAAGCTATGTCGGATTACGAAAGCGCTTTGATGCTTGAAGCGATCTCGGCAGGTGTCGATGAGATAGTGATACTCGGTATGCCGACGAACGATACGGGAATAGCTTATGCCTCGTCACTTTTCAAAAAGGTCAGAGATAAAGCGCCCGAGGCAAAGCTCGGTGCTGCCTTTGATTACACGGAATTTTCAGAGGGACGCGCGGGCTATCTTATTGAAGGCTATTTAAAATTTGCGGATTTCTGCGCGCTTGACGCAAAGGCGGCATTTGCACACGGAACGAACGCCGCAGCCGTTGCTTCGGAAAACCTTTTCTATTTTGAGAATTATCCCTTGCGCGTGTTGATTGCGGATCTCGGCAAATCTGACCGAGCGGCGCAGGTAAAGGCGCTGAATCAGCTAGGAATATATAATATTCAATCTGCCTCGACATACTCGGCGGCGGGATAAAAAAGAACGGCAAACCCGTTCTTTTTTAATTAAATAATAGTATTAATTAATTCAAAAATATGTGTACTTGACAAAATTTTAAATATAATATATAATTATATATTAGCCGATTTAAGAGGAATGAGGATCAAAATGCAGGAAAAGAAAATCTCTTTGCAGCCCGAATATATAAACGCAGTCAAGAAATATACGGAGGCTTACGGTGTCGCCCACGCGCGCGCGCCGCGCGCGTTCGTGCAGACCTTCGGCTGCCAGCAAAACGAGGCGGACAGCGAAAGGCTCGCAGGACTTGCAAAAAGCATGGGCTACGAGCTGACGGATACACCCGAAAGTGCACAGCTCATAATCGTCAACACCTGTGCCGTGCGCGAGCATGCGGAGAAAAAAACCTTGTCCGTTATAGGTCAGTATAAGCATATAAAAGCCGAAGACCCCGAGCTGATCATAGCCGTTTGCGGCTGTATGGTCGGTCAGGAGCATAGGCGAAACGAGCTGAAAATGCGTTATCCTTATGTGGATTTCACATTTCCGCCGGCATCGCCGCAAATGCTGCCGAAGCTGCTCTCGGAGAGGCTTGCGGGCGGGCGGCGCGTGTTTGTTCCCGGTGAAGAACGTCCGCCTATATGCGAGGATATTCCGGTGCACCGCGAATCAAAGCATCGCGCGTGGGTATCCGTTATGTACGGGTGCAACAATTTTTGCACATATTGCATCGTGCCCTACGTGCGCGGGCGCGAGCGCAGTCGCGCGCCCGAGGACATAATTGCCGAGGTGCGCGGGCTTGCCGAAGCGGGCGTGAGAGATATAACCTTGCTCGGTCAGAATGTTAATTCATACGGCAAAAATACGGATTTTGATTGCGATTTTTCAACCCTTTTGCGCCGAGTTTCCGAGGTTGACGGGGATTTCAGGCTTCGTTTTATGACGAGCCACCCGAAGGACGCGACCTTTGCACTTATTGACGCTATTGCGGAGTGTGACAAAGTGGCAAAGCATCTGCATTTGCCCGTTCAGTCGGGAAGTGACCGAATACTTGAGCGCATGAACCGCCACTACTCGGTGGAAAGCTATATGGAAAAGCTTGATTATCTGCGCGCGCGTGTTCCCGATGCCGCCGTGACCTCCGATATAATCGTCGGCTTTCCCGGCGAAACGGAGGAGGATTTTCTGGCGACGCTTGACATTTTGCGCCGCGCGAGATACGATAGGATCTTCTCGTTCATATATTCCCCAAGACGCGGAACACCTGCCGCCGAAATGGAGGATCAGATTGCGGGCGAGGTCAAAAGCGAGCGGTTTGCAAGACTTATCGAGCTTCAAAACGAGATCACGCTTGAGAAAAACCGCGAGCTCGTCGGTAAGACCTTCCGCGTTCTGTGCGACGGAGTGAGCCGCACCAACGAAAAATATCTTGAAGGGCGCACCGAGCACGATCGGATAGTTATATTCGAGGGCGAGGGAATTGCTATCGGCGATACAGTCGAGCTTGAGATCACGAAAGCCGACACATTTAATCTTTTCGGAAAAATTTTAGAAAAATAAAAGGAGAAACAAAAAATGAGAATTGAAGAAATTGCAGCAGAGCTTGGAAAGGCTCTCAAAGAGGACGCAAGACTTGTTGAGCTTGAGGCGGCAAGAAAGGCATACGAGGAGTCGGAGGAGCTTCGCACTCTTATGACCGAATATGAGGTCAACCAGAAGGCTATCGAGTTTGAGGCGGCAAAGCCCGAATCCGAGGAGCTGCTTTTGAAGATACAGAACAGACTTGACGAGATCTATGACAAGATCATGGAGCACCCCGTGTTTGTTCGCCTTAACACAGCACAGGCAGAGGTAAATGCCTATATGGAAACGATCAATAACATCATTACTTTCAATATTACGGGTGAACTCCCCACTTCCTGCACGCACGACTGCTCGTCCTGCGGCGGATCATGCAATCACTGAACGGAGGTTTAATGCCTTATGACTCCGATGATGGAGCAATATTTCAGCATTAAGAACAACTACAAGGACTATATACTTTTTTACCGTCTCGGCGACTTTTACGAGATGTTTTTTGACGATGCCATAACCGTTTCGCGCGCGCTCGGGCTGACGCTCACGGGACGCGATTGCGGTGAAAAGGAGCGCGCGCCGATGTGCGGTGTTCCTTATCATGTTTCGGAGGAATATATCGGAAAGCTGATCGAGCGAGGCTTTAAGGTGGCGATCTGCGAGCAGGTCGAAGATCCCGCGGCCGCCAAGGGGCTTGTCAAGCGCGATATCATTCGCGTGGTCACGCCCGGAACGCTGATCGAGACCGATCTTTTGGCTGAAAATAAAAACAATTATATCTGCTCGGTATTTTGCGATACCGACGGATACGGAGTTTGCTTTTGCGATATCTCAACGGCAAAGATCTGCGCCACGCAGATCTCCGGGCAGGGGGCAGAGAAACGCCTGCAAAACGAGCTTGCCACGTTTTCACCGAGTGAGATAATAACGAATCATACCGTCGGCGCGCTTGGCGAAACCGCCGATTTTATCGCGGAGCGCATCGGAGCTATGCTTTCGGCAGGGCAGGCGGAGAGATTTGATTATGCTCATGCCGCGCGTACGGCGCACGAGCAGTTTGGCGACAGACTTCGCACGGACCGAGCCGACGAGCGTCCCATGATCTGCGCGATCGGCGCACTTCTCGGATATATTGCGGAAATGCAACGCTCAAAGATCGGCTATATTCAGGACATAGAGATATATGACGGCGGTCAGTATCTTGAGATGGACGTCAATACGCGCCGCAATCTTGAGCTGACGGAAACGATGCGAGCAAAGGACAGAAAGGGAACACTCCTTTGGGCCCTTGATAAGACCTGCACCTCGATCGGTGCGCGAATGCTGCGCTCTTGGCTTGAACACCCCTTGCGCTCGGCTTCGGGAATTGAGATCCGTCAGGGTGCTGTCGGCGAGCTTTTCGGAAATTTCATGCTCCGCGAGGAGCTTGCGGACAAGCTTTCATCGGTGCTTGACCTTGAGCGTCTTATGACGAAAACGGTATACGGCACGGCAAACGGAAAGGATCTGCGCGCGGTGGCATCAACGGCAACTGTTTTGCCGGAGATCGCCGCATTGCTTGCGCCGTGCGTCGACCCCGAGCTTTCAAGAATTTGCCGAGAGCTTGATTGCCTTGACGATATAAAAGCGCGTATAGATGAAACGATAGTCGACGAGCCGCCGTTTTCGGTAAGAGAGGGAAAGCTCATTCGAGAGGGCTTTTCGCCCGAGGTCGATCGCTTGCGCGATATAATTGAGGGCGGCGAGGGCTTTTTACACGAGATCGAGGAGCGCGAACGCGAAAAAACGGGCATCAGAACGTTGAAGGTCGGTTATAACCGCGTTTTCGGCTACTATATCGAGGTTTCGAAATCATTTATGAACGACGTGCCCGAGCACTACGTGAGAAAGCAAACACTTGCAAATTGCGAGCGCTATATTACGCAGGAGCTAAAAGAGCTTGAGGCAACGGTTCTCGGTGCATCGGATAAGATCAACGCCCTTGAATACAGCATTTTCACGGAGCTGCGCGAATTCGTCGCGGCGAACAGCGAGCGCGTGCTGAAAACCGCAAATCTGATAGCAACGCTCGATGCTTATTATTCGCTCGGTACGGTCGCAGCGAAGAACAGATATGTCCGCCCGAAAATTGACAACGGCGATGTGCTTGATATAAAGGACGGCCGCCACCCCGTGGTCGAGCAGTTCGTGCGCGATACTTATTTTGTGCCGAACGATGCGATCCTCGATACGGATAAGAACAGGCTCATGCTCATAACCGGACCGAATATGGCGGGTAAATCGACGTATATGCGTCAGGTCGCGCTTATCGTACTCATGGCACAGATGGGATCTTTCGTTCCCGCAAGCGAAGCGCGCATCGGTATCGTTGACAAGATATTTACGCGCGTCGGCGCATCTGACGATCTGGCTTCCGGTCAGTCAACGTTTATGCTTGAGATGAACGAGGTTGCGTATATTCTTGCGAATGCGACCAAAAAGAGCCTTATCATCTACGACGAGGTCGGACGCGGAACGAGTACCTTTGACGGAATGAGCATCGCCCGTGCTATAATCGAGTATACATACGGCAAAAAGATCGGCGCAAAGACCCTTTTTGCCACACATTATCATGAGCTGACGTCTCTTGAGGACGAATTTGAGGGTATCGTAAATTACAATATTGCGGCGAAAAAGCGCGGTGACGGAATTATATTCTTGCGCAAGATCGTTCGCGGCTCGACCGACGACAGCTACGGTATTGAGGTCGCAAAGCTTGCAGGACTTCCGAACGAGGTCATAAAGCGCGCTCGCGAGGTGCTTGCCGTCGTTGAGCGAAGTTCAAAATCGCTCACGACGAGCGATAACGATGCAGCACCCGTTGAGGACGATCTGATATCGATCGACGATATGGTCAACGAGCAGGTCATCGAGGAGCTGCGCGGTATTGATATCAATACGCTTTCGCCTTACGAGGCGATGAGCTTCCTTTTCGATTTAAAAAAACGTCTGAAATAAGGAATTTTTATGGGAAAGATTAACGTGCTCTCGTTTGCCGTGGCAAATCTTATAGCGGCAGGCGAGGTGGTCGACAGACCGTCATCGGTCATAAAAGAGCTGACCGAAAATTCAATAGATGCAGGTGCCGATCGTATTACCGTCGAGATACAGAACGGCGGAGTTACCTTCATGCGCGTGTCGGACAACGGCGCGGGGATAGAGCGTGACGACCTGCCAATGGCTGTGCGTCGCCACGCAACGAGCAAGATCAAAAACGAGAACGATCTTACCGCGATCATGACGCTCGGCTTCCGCGGAGAGGCTCTTGCCGCGATCGCGGCGGTCTCTGATCTTCGTATAATGTCAAAGACGGAGGGGGCTGACAGCGGCGCTAAGGTCGAGGTTTCGGGCGGTACTATGCTTGGGGTCTCGGATCACGCGTGCACCAAGGGAACGACAGTTATCGTCGAAAATCTTTTCGCAAACGTGCCTGCTCGCCGCAAATTCCTCAAAAAAGACATAACCGAGGCGATGGCGGTCACAGCGGTCGTTGAAAAGATCGCGCTTTCACACCCCGAGATTGCATTTCGACTTATAATCGACGGAAATATAAAGCTCGATACCGCAGGTGACGGCAAGCTTTTAAGCGCGATCTATGCCGTTTTCGGCAGGGATTTTTCGCGCGCACTCATTGAGGTGAACGAAAAGAGTGAGGGGATCGGAATTTCGGGATATATCGGACGTCCCGATAACTGCAAGGTAAATAGAAATTATCAAAATTTCTTCATAAACGGAAGATATGTCAAGAGCCGTACGGCGCAAGCCGCGCTCGAGCAGGCGTTCACGTCGTATATGGCTCCCGAAAAATTCCCGGTCTGCGTTCTGAATATTGAAATAAACCCAATGCTCGTTGATGTGAATGTGCACCCGGCAAAGCTTGAGGTAAAGTTTTCAAACGAAAAGCCGGTGTTTGAGGCGGTATATTATACCGTTCGCGCCGCGCTGACAAAGAGCTCCGACCGCCCCGAAATGCGCGAGCCGGCTAAGACTCCGATCCGTGCTTCGTTTACACTGCGTGCGTCCGAAATGCAGACGCCGATAAAAGACGGCAGGGAGGAAGCGCTTTCTCGCCGCCAGCTTTATGCGGACATAGAAACGCCAAAGTCCGAAAAGAAAGCCGAGATCACAGCGGAGAGCTATGTAAATGAGTATATAAAAAATCACGGATCGGGTCGTTTGGATCTTTCGACCGTGCCGCCGGTAAATTCGAAAAAAGAGGAAGCTCCGAAAGAGCCCGTGCGCATCATAGAGCGCGGGGAGGAGGTATCTGAGTACCGAATAATCGGCGAGGTCTTTAATTCTTATGTTCTTGTCGAGCGTGGCGAAAAAATGATCATAATCGATAAGCACGCGGCTCACGAGCGCATAATTTTCGAGCGCCTTAAAAAGAATATGCAAAGCACCGAGATCGTTTCGCAGATCCTCATGATACCGCTTGAGGTCATGCTGATAAGCGAGGAGGTGGAGGCACTTGAACGCTATAAAAAAGAGGTCGAGGCAACCGGATTTTCATTCAGCTGCGGCAAAAACACCGTCACGGTTACGGCACTGCCGGACGGAATAGAATCGGGCGCGGCGGCGGATATGCTTTCCACTATGGCAGGGCGCCTGCTTGACGGCACCGGAAGTGCGGAGCTCACGCGCGAGATCATTTTTGAAAAGGCACTTTATCAAGGCTCATGCAAGGCGGCTATAAAGGCAGGGCGCGAATATCCGAAGGGTTATGCCGAGCAGGTGGTCGCGGAGCTTATGAAGATACCTGACATCACGTTTTGCCCGCACGGTCGCCCCGTAGCAATGGAAATGTCAAAGAAAACATTTGACAGACAGTTTAAACGGGAATAAATTATGAAAAAGATGAAAGCAAATTGCGAATGTTGCGAATTTTTCGATCAGGACGAGGAATTCGGCGATATCTGCACGCTCAATCTCGACATGGACGAGATGGTGAGCTTTATGACGGGTGACACCGCTGATTGCCCGTATTTTAGGTTTTACGACGAGTATAAGTTTGTACAAAAACAAAACTAAAGGGTGTAGAATGAAAAAAGTTATTGTAACCGGCGGATCGCGCGGTATCGGTGCTGAGATCGTGCGCCGATTTGCCGAGAACGGCGACGCAGTTGCGTTTGTTTACCGTTCTGACGATTCGGCGGCAAACGCGCTTGCCGAAAAAACGGGTGCGACCCCAATAAAAGCAGATGTTTCGGTGGCGGAACAAGCCGCCGCTGCTGTGGCGCGCGCCATTGACGCGCTTTCGGGTGTTGACGTACTTGTCAACTGCGCAGGAATCGCGCAGATCAAGCTCTTCCTTGACCTGACCGACGAGGATTGGCGCAAAATGATAGACACGGATCTTTCGGGGGCGTTTTATTGCTCGCGCGCTGTTGCACGCAAGATGGTATGTGCCCATTCCGGCAAGATAATCAATATCGGCTCGGTCTGGGGACGCGTCGGAGCATCGTGCGAGGTGCATTATTCTGCCGCAAAATCAGGGCTTCGCGGAATGACGCAGGCACTTGCCAAGGAGCTTGGACCGTCGGGTATTACGGTCAACTGCGTTGAGCCGGGAGTGATCGACACCGAGATGAACGGCGCACTTGATGAAAAAACAAAAGCCGAGATTTGTGAAGAAACGCCGATCGGCCGTATGGGTACTGTCACCGATGTGGCAGATGCCGTGCTTTTTTTGGCCTCGGCGGACTTTATCACGGGCCAATGTCTCGGAGTTGACGGAGGCTTTGGACTTTAATGGTAGTAAAGCATGAATATTTTGTCGGGTATCAGTATATTGATACCGATTATAAAATAAAAAATTCAGCTCTGCTTTCGATGTTTGAGGATCTTGCGTGCATACACGGCTCGCGCGTCGGTGAAGATATACGTACGGCACCGACCGTGTGGCTGCTTTCGGCATATAAAGTCAAGATAATTCGCCGACCCGAATACGGCGAATATATTACTGCTTATACTTGGAGCCGAGGCATGCGCGGAGTGCTCGCACAGCGCGAATTTGAGATCCGAAGCGCGACGGGAGAGCTGTTGGTTTGCGCCCTCTCCGAATGGGCGCACGTTTTCAAGGCAGGAGGACCTGCCCGCGTCACAGCGGAGCTTGAGGCGGCTTATGAATCCGAGCCGGAGCGCACGAATTTTCCGGGCGAGCGACTTCGCCCGCCGCGTGAGTGCACAGAATACGATTCGGAAATGCAGTTCACGGTCGGGCGCATATTTATAGATGTTAATGATCACATGAACAATGTTCATTATGCTGAGATCTCGGAGCTGATCTTGCCCGATGTTTCGACGGCAAGCTATAATTTTGAGATCTATTACAGAAAAGAGATAAAATGCGGCGAAACTGTCGTTTTGCGGCATACATCAGATGGAAACACGCACACCGTGACGGTCAAAAGTGCCGACGGCGCGATATTACATTCAATTATCAAATACACAAAATAATTTCGGGAGGTCACCTTGGACAAGTTTATATTGAAAAGTGAATATAAGCCGACCGGTGACCAGCCGGAGGCGATCGCCGCCCTCACGGAGGGCATTTTGCGCGGTGAAAAAAATCAGACGCTCATGGGTGTTACGGGATCGGGAAAAACGTTTACAATGGCCAATATCATCGCAAACGTCAATAGACCGACGCTAGTGCTTTCGCATAACAAGACCCTCGCTGCCCAGCTATGCTCTGAGTTTCGTGAATTCTTCCCCGATAATGCGGTCGAATATTTTGTATCTTATTACGACTATTATCAGCCGGAGGCGTATATTCCCGGCAAGGATATGTATATCGAAAAGGACGCGCTTGTTAATGACGAGATAGATATGCTTCGTCACAGCGCGACCTCGTCGCTTTTTGAGCGCCGCGATGTGATCATCGTTGCGTCCGTTTCGTGCATTTTCTCACTCGGAGATCCCGAGGAATATAATTCCTTGCACCTGGCACTGCGCCCCGGTATGCTCATGTCGCGAGATGAGCTTATTCGCCGTCTTATCGCGATAAGCTACGACCGAAACGATATGAATTTTGTGCGCGACAAATTTCGCGTGCGCGGCGATACGGTTGAAATTTTGCCCGCATCAAGCGGAGAACGGGCAATACGCGTCGAATTTTTCGGCGACGAGATAGAAAGGCTTTCCGAGATAAATATCGTTACGGGAGAGATGATACGACAGCTTTCGTATATCGCAATATATCCTGCAACGCACTATGCCGTGTCAGACGAAAAGCGCGAGGCAGCACTCGCCGAGATCAAGCGCGAGATGGTCGAGCGCGTTGCGGAATTCGAGGCACAGGGCAAGCTTATTGAGGCGCAAAGGATACGCGAGCGCACGCTATACGATATCGAAATGCTCCGCGAGATAGGATTTTGCTCGGGTGTTGAAAACTATTCGCGCGTGCTTTCGGGTCGCGCACCCGGCTCAACGCCCTATACCTTGCTTGATTATTTTCCCGATGATTTTCTTCTCTTTATCGACGAGTCGCACGTCACTTTGCCGCAGGTTCGCGGAATGTCGGGCGGCGACCGCGCGAGAAAGAAAAATCTAATAGATTTCGGGTTCCGTTTGCCCTCAGCTTACGATAACCGCCCGCTTTTCTTCGATGAATTTGAAAATAAGATCGGGCAGACGGTGTTTGTCAGCGCAACGCCGGGAGATTATGAAAACGAGCATTCGGAGCGCACGGTTGAGCAGATAATCCGCCCGACGGGCTTGCTCGATCCCGAGGTCGAGGTCAGACCCGTTGAGGGTCAGGTCGACGATCTTATGGGAGAGATACGCGAGCGCGCAGCCGTCGGCGAGCGCGTGCTCGTCACGACGATGACCACAAAAATGGCGGAGGATCTGACCGAGTATTTTGAATCCAACGGAATAAAAGTTAAATATATACACCATAAGGTCGAAACGCTTGAGCGTATGCAGATCATACGGGATCTGCGCCTCGGCGTGTTTGATGTGCTTGTCGGTATCAACCTGCTTCGCGAGGGTCTTGATATCCCCGAGGTGTCGCTCGTTGCGGTGCTTGATGCCGATAAAGAAGGCTTCCTGCGTTCCGAGACCTCGCTCGTGCAGACGATAGGACGCGCCGCGCGAAACGAGCACGGAAAGGTCATAATGTATGCCGATACGGTAACGGGATCCATGGAGCGAGCCATCAGCGAGACCAATCGCCGCCGTGCGATACAGAAAAAATACAATGACGACAACGGCATCGTGCCCAAAAGCGTCAAGAAGGGAGTTCGGGACGTTATCGAGCTCGGAACGCCCTCATCAAGCGACGACAAAAAAGCAAAAAAGCCTGAAAAGATGTCGAAAAAAGAAAGAGAAACAACTATCGAACAGCTTGAAAAGAGAATGCGCGATGCCGCACGTCGCCTTGAATTCGAGGAGGCGGCATATCTGCGCGACCGCATAAAAGAGCTTCGGGAGCAAAAATAAAATGTCAAAAAATATAGTAATTCGCGGCGCACGCGAAAATAATCTGAAAAATATAAATTTGACCGTTCCGCGCGACCGACTCGTGGTATTTACGGGACTTTCGGGATCAGGCAAAACCTCGCTCGCCTTTGATACGGTGTACGCGGAAGGACACCGCCGATTTGTCGAGTCGCTTTCGTCCTATGCCAGAATGTTTATAGGTCAGCTTGATAAGCCCGATGTTGACAGCATCGACGGGATTTCTCCCGCGATCTCGATCGACCAGAAGACCACCTCGAAAAACCCCCGTTCAACCGTCGGCACGGTCACGGAAATATACGATTACCTGCGATTGCTTTACGCACGCGTAGGTGTTCCGCACTGTCCTGTTTGCGGCAAGGAAATTCGCCAACAGACGACGGACGGGATAATAGATAAAATAATGTCACTTGATGAAGGCGAGCGCTTTATGGTGCTCGCTCCGGTCGTTCGCGCGCAAAAGGGTATGCACGACAAGGTGCTGACCGACGCGAAAAAAAGCGGATACGTTCGCGTTCGCGTTGACGGCAACATGTACGAGTTGACAGAGGATATTAAGCTTGATAAAAACGTAAGGCATAATATTGAGGTGGTCGTTGACAGGCTTGTGTGCCGTCCCGACGTGCGCTCACGTCTTGCAGATTCGGTCGAAACGGCACTTAATCTTGCAGACGGACATCTTTTGATCGTCACCGTGCCGCGTCAGGGAGAGCCGCAAGAGCTTGAATTTTCAACGCATTATGCCTGCGAGGAGCACGGGATCTCGTTTGGTGAGCTTGAACCGAGAATGTTCTCGTTCAATAATCCCGCGGGTGCTTGCCACGAATGTGCGGGGCTTGGCGTCACCCGTCGGCTTGCCGTTGAGCGTATAATTCCCGATAAAAGTCTGACGATCCGTGAGGGCGCTATCGACGTCAACGGATTTAAATCCATGGATGAGGATACTTGGAACGGGCCGCTTTTCTCGGCGGTCGGCGAGAGGCACGGCTTTGATGTTGACACACCGATCGAAAAGTTCTCCGATCACGCGTATGACGTTCTGATGAACGGATCAGGCAACGATACCTACGACGTTACGCGCTATTTCGGAAAGGAAGGCCGGCGTCAGGTCACGAAATTCGAGGGTATCATAAATATAATAAAACGGCGCATGCAAATGGGCATGAGCGAATATTACGAGGAGATAATCGAGGAGGCGGACTGCCCGAAATGCAAGGGTCGCCGTCTTTCCGATATCATTCTTGCCGTCACGGTCGGCGGAAAAAATATTCACGAGTTTTGTGAGATGTCCGTGTCTGCGGCACTCGAATTTACGGAGCATTTGAACGACGGCTTCACCGAAAACGAAAAGCTGATCGCACGCGAGATCATCAAAGAGCTGCGCGCAAGACTTGGTTTTTTAAAGAGCGTCGGACTTTCGTATCTCACGCTCACGCGCCGCGCAGGCACGCTTTCGGGCGGCGAAGCACAGCGAATAAGGCTTGCAACGCAGATCGGCAGCTCACTTGTTGGAGTGCTTTATATACTCGACGAGCCGAGCATCGGTCTTCATCAGCGCGACAACGGGCTGCTTATCGGCACGCTTAAGGAGCTGCGCGATCTCGGAAACAGCGTCATTGTCGTCGAACACGACGAGGAAATGATGGAAAACGCCGATTTTATCGTGGATATCGGACCGGGTGCGGGAATACACGGCGGCGAGGTCGTGGCAACGGGAACACCCGCCGAGATCGCCGCGAACGAAAATTCGCTCACGGGCCGGTATATGTCGGGCAGAAAGAAGATAGATGTGCCGGCAACTCGCCGAGAGGGTAACGGCAAATTTTTGCGCGTTTACGGTGCGGCGGAGCACAATCTTAAAAATATAGACGTGGAATTTCCGCTTGGCACCTTCACCTGCGTTACGGGAGTTTCGGGCTCGGGAAAATCCTCGCTCATAAACGGTATACTTTATCCGTATCTTGCCAATAAGCTTAACCGAGCAAACACAAGATCGGGGAAATTTGACCGCATTGAGGGCGATGAGAACCTTGACAAGGTCATTTGCATAGACCAAAGCCCGATAGGCAGAACGCCGCGCTCAAATCCTGCGACGTATACGGGACTTTTCTCCGATATTCGCACGCTTTTTGCGAAAACTCCGGACGCAAAGGCAAGAGGCTATGCGGCAGGACGCTTTTCGTTCAATGTTCGCGGAGGTCGCTGCGAGGCTTGCGAGGGTGACGGTGTCCGTTGCATTGAAATGCACTTTTTGCCTGACGTTTACGTCACATGTGACGTCTGCCGCGGCAAACGCTACAACCGCGACACGCTCGAGGTTAAATATAAAGGTAAGAATATTTACGACGTGCTCGAAATGACGGTGGAGGAGGGAATAACCTTTTTTGCCGATCACCCGAAGATCGCACGACGTTTAAAGACGCTTTTTGACGTTGGCCTCGGATATATCAAGATCGGCCAGTCATCGACGACGCTTTCGGGCGGCGAGGCACAGAGAATAAAGCTGGCGACCGAGCTTTCAAAGCGCGACACGGGCAACACGCTCTATATCCTCGACGAGCCGACGACGGGACTGCACACAGATGACGTTTCAAAGCTGATAGGAGTTCTCCAAAGGCTTTGCGATGCGGGTAATACTGTGATCGTGATCGAGCATAATCTTGATCTTATAAAGACCGCAGATCACGTGATCGACCTCGGACCCGAGGGCGGTGACGGTGGCGGAACGGTGCTCGTTTCGGGAACACCAGAGCAGGTCGCCGAATGCGAATATTCGCATACGGGTGTATATTTAAGGAAGAAACTTTCATAAAATGTACAAATATGCTTGACAAGTGAATATTTATGCTATATAATAGTCAGGTATTTAAATATTTTACTTTTTAAGGAGAAAAACAATGAAAAAAATCATTTCTTTTGCGCTTGCTTGCGTGATGCTTCTTTCCGTGGGCGTTATGCTTGTATCGTGCAACCAGGACCAGAACATTAAGGTCATAAACATTAAGCTGACCGACGAACAGTACGCATATGCCGTAAAGAAGGGCGATGCCGAGCTTTTGGCTTCTCTCAACGCCTTCCTTGCCACGATCAAGGATAACGGCAAATTTGACGAGGTCGTTAATAAGTATTTCGGCGACGGAACACCCACCGCTGTTGTTTCCGCGACAAAGGACAGCACAAAGGATCAGATCGTTGTTGCCACCAATGCCGCTTTTGCTCCGTTTGAGTATAAAGAGGGTAATAATTATTACGGCGTTGACATGGAGATCATGAAGATGTATGCCGATTCGGTCAACAAAGAGCTGGTTATAGATAACATGGACTTTGATGCCGTTTGCACGTCGGTTGGTCAGGGCAAGTGCGACATCGCCGCAGCGGGACTCACCGTTAACGAAAAGAGAAAAGAGATCGTTGATTTCACCGAATCCTATTACGACGCCTCTCAGATGATAATCGTTATGGAAAACGACACCACATTTGATGCATGCAAAACAGCAGAGGATATCGAAAAAATACTCAACTCCTATGAAACCGAGATCAAGTGTGGCGTTCAGGGCGGAACCACCGGAGCATTCTATGCTAAGGGTGACGAGGACTGGGGCTTTGACGGATTCAAGTTCAGCACCAAGGATTATCCCAACGCCGGCCTTGCCGTTAAGGATATGCAGAACGGCAATCTTAACTTCGTTATAGTTGACGAGGCTCCCGCAAAGAGACTTGTTGAAACCATTAACGGCTAATTTTAAAACAGGAGAGGCTGTCGGATCGCTCGGCAGCCTTTCTACATAGAAAGGACATAACAAATAATGAACTGGCAAACAAGCTTTGCGGAGTTTTGGCGCATATTTGCGGAGCAAGAGGGATATAAGGTCTTTTTGGTGGGACTTGGAACCACTATGGCGATTGCAACTCTCGGATTGCTTATCGGAATTTGCGTCGGTATAGTAATAGCGGCAATAAAAGTACTTCCTAAATATAAGAAAGTCACCAGAGTTTTTCAGAAGATATGCGATTTTTACGTAGCGGCATTCAGGGGAACGCCTCTCGTTGTGCAGCTTTTGCTTGCTTATTACGTTATTCCCGGTATTTTCGGTATTAGCTGGCCGGCTGAGAACGTCTGCGTCGTCGTATTCGGCCTTAACAGCGGAGCATACGTTTCCGAGATCATGCGCTCGGGGATACTTTCGGTCGATCCGGGACAAATGGAGGCAGGACGCGCGCTCGGACTGAGCTATCCTGTGACCATGCTCAAAATAGTTATCCCGCAGGCCATAAAAAATATTATTCCCACGCTCGGAAACGAATATATCTCGTTGGTCAAGGAAACCTCGATCGTCAGCTTCGTTACCGCTACCGATATATTTAAAAGCTTCAAGGAGATCGGAGATGCGACCTACGAGTACGTTGTTCCGTATCTTTTCATGGCGCTCGTTTATATTGTTATAGTTTTGATATTGACACTGCTCGTGAAGCTTCTTGAAACATGGCTGCGCAGAAGCGAAAAATAAGGAGGCAGGATAATGAATAATAACGAAAACATACTTATTGACGTAAGAAACCTCCGAAAAACCTTCAAGAAGAAAAACGGAGAGCCGGTTCACGCGCTGGACGGCGTTGATAATGTCATACATAACGGAGAGAAGGTCGTTATTATCGGGCCGTCGGGCTGCGGTAAAAGCACTTTTTTGCGATGCCTTAACTGTATGGAGGACCCCACCGCAGGATCTATATATTTTGACGGTGAGGACCTTGCCGATATGAAGGTCGATATAAACAAGCACCGCGAAAATATCGGAATGGTGTTCCAGCAGTTCAATCTTTTCAGCAACAAAACCGTTATTCAGAACATAATGCTCGCGCCGGTCTATTTGAAAACAAAAAAAGCAGGCGGTATCTTCGCCAAGGCAGAGGTCAAAAAGAAGATCAAAGCCGAGGTGCGCGAAACCGCTATTAACCTTCTTCGCAGGATCGGGCTCGAGGATAAGGCAAACGTTTATCCGTCCACGCTTTCGGGCGGTCAGAAGCAGAGAATAGCCATAATCCGCGCACTTGCGATGAATCCGAAGGTAATGCTTTTTGACGAGCCGACGAGCGCACTCGATCCCGAAATGGTCGGAGAGGTTCTCGATCTTATGAAGGAGCTTGCAAACGAAGGTATGACAATGGTCGTCGTTACGCACGAAATGGGATTCGCACGCGAGGTCGCCGACCGCATAATCTTTATGGCTGACGGCAAGATCGTTGAGGAGGGGGCCCCAGCGGAGTTCTTTGAGAACCCCAAAGAGGAGAGGACCAAGCTGTTTTTGAAATGCGTATTATAATATATGGATAAAATGATAGCAGGCAGGCTTACTACCTGCTATTGTTTTGCAAATAATTTTAAATATACTATTGATGGTTTTGCTCTCGGAACGTGCAATTTTCGGCGGCGCTGTAAGGGTGGATTTTAGGTTTGGCACTTTTAGCTCCTTTTTGCTGAAAAACAAATTATGCGCGAACAATTAACAAAAAATTCATATATTTTTTGCCTGCGGCTATTGACAAAAAGCAAAAAGTGGGATAATATAATAGCGTCAGTTAGCACTTAAAGCCAAAGAGTGCTAAAAAGGAGGTAAAAATGTTCGGAGACGAATTGAGCGAACGCAAACGTGCGATACTAAATGCAATAGTCGAAGCACATATTGAGGGCGGCGACCCCGTAGGGTCTAAATTCCTCGTGCAAAATAAGCAAATAGCCTGCTCGTCCGCCACGATCAGAAACGAGATGGCAGAGCTCACCGAGCTCGGATACCTCGAACAGCCTCACACTTCGGCAGGCAGAGTGCCAAGCGAGCTTGCTTACAGATTTTACGTTGATCAGCTTGCAAGGTCGTACGCGGTCACAACACATGAAATAGACGAGATCAATCGCTTGCTTAAAGTCAAGATGACGGAGATCGATCAGATCCTATCAATGGCGTCCAAGGTCGCCTCGGTGCTGACGAATTACACGGGAATTGCCGTAAAGCAAAAGAGCGCGCAGATCTCGATCAAGCGCTTTGAGGGCTTTGTTGCGGACGAAGAAAATTTCGTGCTCGTTATGATGACCTCGGCAGGAACGATAAAGACCAAATACGTCCGCGTTGATACGGGCATATCACCCACAACGGTCAATCAGCTGACATCGGTGCTAAACGCAAATATTTCGGGCCTCACGGCAGACGATATCACGCTTCCGATCATTATGAACCTCGAAAGCCGAATGGGGAACGACGCACCGCTGATAGGACCGATAATCAAGTGTATTTACGAGGTGCTGCACGAGCTTGACAGCGGCGAGCTTAAATATTCGGGTGTTGACAGACTTTTACAGTACCCCGAATACTCGGATACCGATCAGCTCCGAACGCTTATCGGCTCGCTTGAACGCAAGGACGAAATAATGGAGCTTATGTCGGGCGCGACAGATGACGAGATCAATGTTATTCTCGGCTCGGAAAGCCCCGTTCAGGTAATGAACAATTCGGCAATGGTCTTTAAACCGATAGTTAAAGGAGGCAAAAAGATCGGTGCTGTCGGCGTTATCGGGCCGCTTCGCATGGATTATGCAAAGGTGCTTTCAACGATCGCCGGAATCACGGGTAGGCTTGCCGATATGCTTGATGACAATTCGTTGACAGAAGGAGAGGATACCAATGGAAGAAAAGAATGAAACGGTAAATGAAGAAATAAAGACCGAAACAGCCGAGGTCAAAAAGAAAAAGACCAAGGAAGAAAAAAGGCTTGAGGCGGAGCTTGAAAAGCTGCAAGGCGAGCTCGCCGCCGAGACCGATAAGTATATGAGAATGCTCGCGGAATATGACAATTTCCGCCGCCGCACCGCAAAGGAGCGCGAGGGAATATATGCCGACGCGTATGCCGATGCCGTAACAGAGCTTCTCCCGATCATCGACAATCTTGAGCGCGCTGCGATGTTTTCCGATGCCGAATCGGTCGGAAAGGGCGTTCAAATGACTCTGGCTGCCGTGCGCGAGGTGCTCGCGAAAATCGGCGTCACAGAGATCGAAAACGAAACCTTCGACCCGAATTTCCACAACGCCGTTATGCACGTCGAGGACGAGGCGTACGGTGAGGGAGCGATCGTCGAGGTGCTTCAAAAGGGCTATAAAAAAGGCGACAAGATCATAAGATATTCAATGGTCAAGGTTGCAAATTAAAATAAACAATAAATCTTTTAGGAGGATATATTATCATGGGAAAAATCATAGGAATTGACCTTGGAACAACAAACTCTTGCGTCGCCGTATACGAGGGCGGCGAACCGACCGTTATACCGAACCCCGAAGGAGCGAGAACCACTCCCTCCGTCGTTGCGTTCACAAAGACAGGCGAAAGAATCGTCGGACAGGTCGCAAAAAGACAGTCTATCACCAACCCCGACCGCACGATCATCTCGATCAAGCGTGATATGGGCACGGATAAGAAGGTAAATATCGACGGAAAGGGATACACCCCTCAGGAGATCTCCGCTATGATCCTTCAGAAAATGAAGGCGGACGCAGAGGCATATCTCGGCACGACCGTTACAGAGGCCGTTATCACGGTTCCCGCATACTTCTCCGACGCACAGCGTCAGGCAACGAAGGACGCAGGCAAGATCGCGGGTCTTGAGGTAAAGCGTATAATCAACGAGCCGACCGCAGCCGCACTTGCATACGGTATGGATAAAGAGGAAAATCAGAAGATCATGGTCTTTGACCTCGGCGGCGGTACATTTGACGTATCTCTGCTTGAGATCTCCGACGGCGTTTTCGAGGTTCTTGCAACCGCAGGTAACAACAAGCTCGGTGGCGACGATTTCGACGAGCGCATTATCGACTGGATGGTCGAGACCTTCAAAAAGGAGAACGGCGTTGACCTCAGAAACGACAAAATGGTGCTTCAAAGACTTAAAGATGCCGCTGAAAAGGCAAAGATCGAGCTTTCGGGCATGACAAGCTCCAATATAAATCTGCCCTTCATCACAGCAACGTCAGCAGGTCCTCTCCACTTCGAGGCAACCCTCACTCGTGCAAAATTCGACGAGCTGACGGCCGATCTGGTCGATAAGACCATGGGCCCCACAAAGCAGGTGCTTTCGGATGCAGGTCTTAAGCCCTCCGAGGTCGATAAGGTGCTTCTCGTCGGCGGATCGACAAGAATCCCCGCAGTTCAGGACGCAGTTAAGAAGTTCATCGGCAAAGAGCCCTTCAAGGGCATCAACCCCGATGAGTGCGTAGCACTCGGTGCAGCAATTCAGGGCGGCGTTCTCGTTGGTGAAGTTAAGGATCTTCTGCTCCTTGACGTAACTCCTCTGTCACTCGGTATCGAGACACTCGGCGGAGTTTTCAATAAGATCATCGACAGAAACACCACGATCCCGGTAAAGAAGAGCCAGGTATATTCCACGGCAGCTGACGGTCAGACCTCTGTTGAGATCCACGTGCTTCAGGGTGAGCGCGAGATGGCGGCATACAATACCACTCTCGGACGCTTCTCGCTCGACGGTATCCCCGCGGCTCCTCGCGGCGTGCCGCAGATCGAGGTCACGTTTGATATCGACGCAAACGGCATAGTAAACGTTACCGCGACCGACAAGGGTACGGGACGCGAGCAGCACATCACGATCACAAGCTCGACCAATATGAGCAAGGAAGATATCGAAAAGGCCGTTAAGGACGCAGAGAAATTTGCTGAAGAGGATAGAAAGGCAAAGGACGCCGTCGACACGAAGAACCACGCCGACACGCTCATTTTCCAGAGCGAAAAGGCACTCGGCGAGATCGGCGACAAGCTCCCCGACAGTGACAAGGCTGACGTAACTGCTGCGATCGAAAAGCTTAAAGAGACCGTCAAGGGTAACGACACAGACGCAATAAAGGCCGATACCGAGGCACTTGAGAAGGCATTCTATGCACTCTCCGAAAAGCTTTACAAGCAGAACGCACAGGCTGACCCGAACATGGGCGGCGACGCCGGCGCACAGGGCGACGGCACCTATTATAACGCCGACTACGAAGATAAGACCGAAAATAAATAAGACCACGGGCGGAGAGGGATTTATCCCTCTCCGCGCAGTGGCGTAAAGGCAGAAACATATGGCAGATAAAAGAGACTATTATGAAGTGCTCGGTGTCGCTAAGACAGCGAGCGACGACGAAATAAAAAAGGCGTATCGCAAGCTTGCGAAAAAATACCACCCCGACGTAAATCCCGGTGATAAGACAGCAGAGGAAAAATTCAAAGAGGCGAACGAGGCTTATGCGATACTTTCCGATGCGGATAAGCGCGCCGCGTACGACAGCTACGGCCACGCCGCGTTTGACGGCACGGGAGCTCAGAACGGTGGCGGCTTCGGCGGCGGATTTGATTTCGGGGATATCGGTGATATTTTCGGAAGCTTTTTCGGCGGCGGCTTCGGAGGCGGTGGCTCGCAGCGCAGAAACGCACCGATGCGCGGGGACGATATCGGTGTTCGCGTAACCGTATCCTTTGAGGAAGCGGTCTTTGGCGTTAAGCGCGAGGTGAGCTACGCAAGAGTGCAAAAATGCTCCGATTGCGGCGGCTCGGGTGCTGAAAAGGGAACAAGTGCCGAAACCTGCTCCGCATGCGGCGGTTCGGGTCAAAAGAGGGTCACACAGCGCATCGGCGGCATGGCTTTCCAGAGCACCGTTACCTGCCAAAGCTGCGGCGGCTCGGGTAAGATCATCAAAAACCCCTGCAAGAATTGTCGCGGAACGGGATATGTCAAGGTTACAAAGCGCCTTGATGTCAATATCCCCGCCGGAATCGACGACGGCGGACGCGTGGCGATACGCGGGCTCGGAAACGACGGAAGAAACGGCGGACCTGCCGGAGATCTTATTATCATCGTTTCGGTAAGGCCGAGTGCTATATATGAGCGCGGCGGCGTTAACATCTATTGCAACGTTCCGGTTTCGGTCACAGATGCAACGCTTGGCGCAGAGATCGAGATACCCACGCTTGAGGGAACGGAGAAATTCACTATCCCTGAGGGAACACAGCCCGACACGAGCTTTACTCTGCGAGGAAAGGGCGTTCCTTACGTTAATAACCCCAACCGTCGCGGCGATCTTGTCTTCACGGTTAAAATAGAGATCCCCCAAAAGCTCAACTCAAAGCAAAAAGAGCTGCTCGAAAAGTTTGCTCAGAGCTGCGGCGACGGAAATTATACGAAACGCACGGGATTTTTTAAGAAATTCAAAAAATAAGGAAAAGAAATGAACATTAAAGATTGGACACAGATAAAGCTGACCGTTTCGCAAAGCGATCTTTATACGGCGACGGCTATCATGGGAATGATCGACTTGAATCTTCAGATCGAGGATTATTCGGATATCGACCTTAAAACCTGCTACGGCGATCTTATAGACGAGAGCATACTTAATGCCGATAAAACGGTCGCGGCGGTCTCGGTCTATATTCCTGCCGAAAGAAGTGCTGCCGAGGCGCTTGCGTTCATCAAGGACCGCCTTGCAGAGGCGAAGATCGAGGGCAAGCTCGAGCTTGTCGGCGTAAACGAGGAGGACTGGGCGAACACGTGGAAGGCTTATTATAAGACCACAAGGATCGGCAAAAACATGGTCATCGTGCCGGCTTGGGAAACTTATGAGCCGAAGCCCGACGATATCGTTATTTCAATGGACCCCGGCATGGCTTTCGGTACGGGAACGCATGAAACGACAAAACTTGTCATTGAGCTGCTTGAAAAATATGTCGTTGCCGGCGAGCGTATGCTTGATGTCGGCTGCGGAAGCGGTATACTTGCCATTTGCGCGGCAAAGCTCGGCGCAGGGGAATGTAAGGCTTACGATATAGATCCCGTTGCAGTTCGCGTTGCACGGGAGAACATAGAAAATTCGGGTCTTACGAGCGTTACGTGCGATCAGTCCGATCTTTTGCGTCAGGTCGATCTTGACGGCGGAAAGTATAAGCTCGTCACAGCAAACATAGTCGCGGATATCATTATTCGCCTTGCTCCCGATGTCGGTGCGTATATGACCGACGATGCGGTGCTGCTTGCATCGGGAATAATCGTCGAGCGAGCAGATGAGGTCATTTCGGCACTTGATGATTGCGGCTTCCGTGTTATCGAAAACCGCACCGAAAACGGTTGGTGCGCGCTGGCGCTTATGAAGAAATAAAAATATTCGGAATGTTTTTTTGAACAAAAAAGCGGAAAAGTTTATCTTTTCCGCTTTTTGTTTGTTTGCTTGCCCTGTGGTGAGGGCGATCTCTTTTCACCGGATCGCACAAGGCAATTTTTGCCCGTTCCGATAAGGTCTGCCCGTCCGCACTTTATAAGTGCTTCGCGGACAAACGGTGCGTTTGCCGGCTTGTTAAATTGCAGCAGCGCGCGCTGAAGCTGCTTTTCGTGGTAATCTGTTGCCACATAGACTTTCTTCATGGTAAAAGGATCGATTCCGGTATAAAACATGACGGTTGACGCCGTGCCGGGTGTTGGGTAAAAGTCTTGGACTTGCTCCGGCGCGTAGCCGTCCCGCTTTAAGCAGACAGCAAGCTCAAGGGCGTCCTTTAAGGTCGATCCCGGGTGGCTTGACATAAGATAGGGAACAAGATATTGCTCTTTGCCTATCGATTTCGTTATCTCGAAAAATCTGCGTCTGAAGCCTTGATACACCTCAAATTTAGGCTTGCCCATATATCCGAGAACATTTGCGGAGCAGTGCTCGGGCGCAACCTTAAGCTGGCCGCTGACATTGTCGCGTACGAGCTTTTTGAAAAACGCATCGTTTTTATCAAGCATAAGATAATCGAATCTGATACCCGAACGAATGAACACTTTTTTGACACGGGGAAGCCGCTCGATCTCCGAGATCAGCTGCATATATTCCGTGTGGTCCACACGGAGATTTTTACATGGCGTTGGGGCAAGACACTTTCGGTTTGCGCAAACGCCGTTTTTCAGCTGCTGCTCGCAGGCAGGGGAACGGAAATTCGCAGTCGGACCGCCGACATCGTGTATATAGCCCTTAAAATCGGGCATTTCCGTTATGATCCTTGCCTCAGCGACAACGCTTTCGGCAGAGCGTGAACGCACAGTTCTTCCTTGGTGAAACGCAAGGGCGCAGAAATTGCACGCACCGAAGCAGCCGCGGTTATGCGTGACGGAAAACTTGACCTCCTCGATCGCAGGTACTCCGCCGAGTGCTTGATATGACGGGTGATACGTCCGCGTAAACGGCAGAGCGTATACTTCATCAAGCTCGTCCCTTTCAAGCGGTGGCATCGGCGGCGTTTGAACGAGCAGCTTGCCGTCGTATTTTTCCGTGATCGCTTTTCCGCTCACGGAATCCTGATTTTTATACTGAACGGCAAAAGCCTCGGCGTATTTTTTCTTATCTGCTTTGAGCTCGTTATAATCGAAGGTCGCTGCGACCTCAAAATGTATTTTGTCATCGGGCGAGGCGAGATAGACACAGCCGCGAACGTCGCGGATCTTTTTTATCGGAACACCGCGGTCAAGCAGCTCGGCAATTCGGCGAATGATGTTCTCTCCCATTCCGTAAGTCAAGATATCGGCGCGCGAATCAACGAGGATAGAACGGCGCACCTTGTCCGACCAGTAGTCATAGTGAGCAAAACGGCGCAAGGACGCTTCAAGACCGCCTATTATGATCGGCACGTCACCGTAAGCCTCACGGATACGGTTGCAATAAACGATGGTTGCGCGATCGGGTCGCAGACCGGCCTTCCCGCCGGGCGAATAGTAATCGTACGTGCGTTTTTTCTTTGATACAGTGTAATGGGCGACCATGGAGTCGATATTTCCGGCACTGACGAGAAATCCGAGTCGCGGGCGACCAAATTCCCGAAAAGCATCGCAGCTTTTGTAATCGGGCTGGGATAGAACCGCCACGCGAAATCCGCGCGCCTCAAGCACTCGGCAGATAATAGCCGCGCCAAAGGACGGGTGATCGACATACGCATCTCCCGTGACATATACAAAATCGGGTCTGTCCCAACCGCGTGCTGCACACTCCTCGCGGCTTATCGGCAAAAACTGTTTTTCCATTGATCTCTCCGAAAAAAATCTATAACCTATTATATCACGATCCGGGGAGATTTGCAAGCAAAAAACCCTTGTGTGCACAAGGGTTTTGTTTTCATTTTTCTTTTTTGTCCTTTTTTCGCAGTAAAGTAGATAAAAAAGGGCGCAAGAGGGCGGGGGATTTGATCACGACTATCTTCATGGCAGTTCTCCTTAATTTGAGTTGCAAAGCAAAAGACCGGCAGCTAGTATAACGGCTGCCTCAATAAAGGCAATTATAATTCCGGGCATGATAAACGAAACGAGCACTCCGGCGCCGAAGCAAAGCGCACCGATGCCTATTATACGTCGCAAACAATTTCTACACATAAAAAAGGTCCTTTCGGTTTCTTGTTAGCAGTATATGCAAAAAAACGCGACACGGTGAAAACCGTGTCGCGTTTTTTGGGAACTCTTATCAGTCCTCGTCTTCCTCGCAGTCGCAAACGAGCTTTTCGCCGCAAGCGGGGCAGGAAAGATCCTCGGGGTCGATCTCACCGTCAAAAACGATGATCTCGCCGCAAGCAGGGCAAGTGATCTCAAAGCTGTCGTCGCAGTCACAGTCGCAATCGCAGTCACAGTCGCAATCGCAGTCACAGTCGCAATCGCAGTCATCGTCACAGCACTCGTAGATCTCCTCTTCAAGTGCGCCGAGGTCCTCGTCGATCTCCTCAATGTAGTCGTTGAGGTATTCAAGATCCTCATCGGTCTCTGCCTGAGCATTTGCGATATCACCGACGATGTCGATGAGTGCGCCGATAAGCTTGCCTTCTGCTGTGTCCTTATCGAGGTTAAGTCCCTCTGCAAGACCCTTTATATATGCTGCCTTTTCGGAAAGTGTCATGATAAATTACCTCGTTTCTTAATTATGCGCGGCCAAGATACTCGCCTGTGCGTGTGTCGATCTTGATAAGCTCGCCCTCGTTGATGAAAAGCGGGATCTTGATCGTTGCACCGGTCTCGAGTGTGCCGGGCTTAAGTGTGTTCTGAGCTGTATTACCTGCAAAGCCGGGCTCTGTGGACTCAACAACGAGCTCAACGAATGTGGGGGGCTCAACGCCGAAAACATTGCCCTTGTAGGAAATGATCTTGCACATCATCTCCTCCTTGACGAACTTGAAGTTATCGGGGAGCTTGTCGCTGTTAAGCGGAAGCATCTCGAAGGTCTCCATGTCCATGAAGTAATAGAGATCGCCGTCGTTGTATGAATACTGCATGTCCTTTCTGTCGATGTATGCATTCTCAAACTTGTCAGTCGGGCTGAAGGTCTTTTCAAGTACCGAGCCTGTGATGACGTTTCTGAGCTTTGTGCGAACAAAGGCCGCACCCTTGCCGGGCTTTACGTGCTGGAATTCGATGACCTGGAAAACATTACCCTCGTCTTCAAAGGTCACGCCGTTTTTGAAATCGCCTGCTACTACCATAATAATCCTCCAAAATCTGTCGGTGTTTTTTTATAATTACACTATATTTTACACTATTTTTGCCAAGATTGCAAGGGGTAAAGCGTATTTTCTTTGAAAAAATCAAAAAAATCACTCAAAATCAAAATTCTGTTGACAAATCGGCATTAAAATATTATAATTATAATGATTATTTATTGCTATTTGGGAGTAATTATGTTAAAGAGTATGACTGCTTTCGGCCGCGCCGAGGCAGAAACAGACGGAAAAAAGATCACGGTTGAGCTTCGTTCGGTCAATTCAAGATATTTTGAGTGCTCGGTCCGTATGCCGCGCGCGCTCGGCTTTGGCGATGATAAGGTCAAAAGCTATCTTTCCTCGAACGGAATTTCTCGCGGTAAGGTCGATGTGAATATATCGGTCGAGAGAACCGAGCCCCTGCCCGTCAAGGTCGGGATCGACCGCGCATATGCCGACGGATATGTTGCCGCCCTGCGCGAGCTTTCGGAGCTTTACGGACTGCCGAACGATATAAGCACTATGCGCGTTGCCTCAAATCGCGATATCTTCACATTCGAAAAAGAAGCCGAAGATGCAACGAAGGATTGGGATACTGTTTCCCCCGTTATCGATTCCGCGCTTGCGGCGTTCCTTGCGGCACGGAGTGAAGAAGGAGAAAGACTTTGCGCGGATCTTGATATTAAGATCGAAGGAGTAAAGGCTCTTGTCGATAAGATCGAGGTCTTGTCGGTCGCCGATATCGCCGCGGCACGTGAGCGCATTGAGGCAAGGCTTAAAAAGATGCTCGGTGATCTTGAAATCACGGCAGATGAGAACAGAATACTCACCGAATGCGCGATATATTCCGATAAGATCGCCATTGACGAGGAGCTTGTGCGTTTGCGTTCTCATTTTGCAGCTTACGAAAAGATCGTTTCGTCGGGTGAGCCTGCCGGAAGAAAGCTCGATTTTCTCATGCAGGAGATGAATCGCGAGATCAACACGATCGGTTCAAAATGTCAAAACTCAGCCACGGCTCACATCGTTGTTGACGTAAAGTGCGAGTTCGAAAAGATAAGAGAGCAAATACAAAATATAGAATAATCGAAGAAGAAGGCATACTATGAAATTCATCAATGTAGGCTTTGGAAACATGGTGGCGGCAGAGCGCGTGGTCGCGCTGGTCAGCCCCGATTCCGCGCCGATAAAAAGACTTATTCAGGACGCAAAGGACGCAGGACGCACGATAGACGTTTCCTGCGGCAGAAGAACGAGAGCCGTGATAATCACGGACAGCGAGCACGTCATACTTTCTGCGATCGAGGCAAAAACGATAGCAAACAGACTCGATAGCGGTGCTGACAGCGACGAGGGAGCAGAGGAAGATGAATAAGGGACTTATACTCGTCATATCGGGTCCTGCCGGAAGCGGCAAGGGAACGGTCAACAAAATACTTAGAGAAACAGGAGAGTATATCTACTCTGTGTCAAAGACAACGAGATCGCCCCGACCCGGAGAGGTAGACGGTCAGGATTACTCCTTTGTCACAAAAGAGGATTTTATGCGCTCTCTTGCGGCAAACGATTTTCTTGAATATAACGAATACTGCGGAAATTTCTACGGCACGCCGAAAAGCACGACCGAAAAGGCGGTTGAAAACGGAAAGAACGTTATTCTCGAAATAGACGTCAACGGCGCTCGCAACGTGAAAAAGAATTGCCCGGACGCGATACTAATAATGCTTTTGCCGCCCTCGTTTGAGGAGCAGGAAAAGCGCCTGCGCGGCCGAGCTACGGAAACCGAAGAAAAGATACAGTCGCGCCTTATGCAGACACACTATGAGATCGATCAGCTCTCTATGTATGATTACGTAGTCATAAACGGTGACAAAGAGGCAGCGAAAGCGGCAGAGGACATAATGGCAATAGTTCGCGCAGAAAAGAGCGCGGAGAAAAGAAACCCCGATATTAAACAAAAATATTTCAATACAGATAAAAAGGAGACACAAGAATGATTTATCCTACGATACAGGAGCTTACAAAGGGCAAATACAATCGCTATGAGCTTGCTATTGCAACCGCAAAGGGTGCAAGAGTTATTACCGATGAGTATGTACGTCAGCGCGCTGCGGCCGAAAGCGCCGTCGGCGGCAATAAGGATAACGACAAGCCCGTTGCAAATATGATAGATAAAAAACTCAAGGACGAAAAGGCTGTCAAGATCTCGATAGATAAGATCGGCAGCGGGGAGTTCGTCATATTCGAGGAAAAAGAGAACGCAGAGCTTCAGGCGGTCGAGGAGTAATGTCGCCAATAAAGCAGTACGCAGGGGTCTATATCCTTGACGCACCGTACCACATCGACAAAAAATACGATTATTTTATCCCCTCCGAGCTATCGGGAGAGATAAAACGGGGGCAGTTCGTCACTTTACCGTTCGGAAATTCCAACAGAAGAATGATCGGAGTGGTGGCAGATGTCCATGAAGGCGACGAAAATGCAAAGGCAAAGCCTCTTTTTGAGATATGCTCCAGCAAGGTGGCTCTGTCCGATGAGATGCTTGAGCTTTGCCTTTTTTTGAAGGAAAGAACGCTTTGCACCTTCGGGGACGCCGTTCACGCGGCTTGTCCGCCGTCGTCGATCGCAAAAACGGTCAAATATTTTTCCGCGACGGAAAAAGAGATAACTGTCGGAAGCGATCTTTCAAATGACATATTGATAGTTTATGATTTTATCAAAAGAGAGGGCAAGGTGCGAAAGGACGCGCTGATCGCCGCTTTCGGAGATAAAGCTCAAAACGCAACGCGCCGGTTGAAAACAGCCGGCTTTGTTGTCGAGGTCAGCGAGGTCCACGAGGGCGTCGGCGCAAAATACGAAAAGTATTGGTCGCTTGCCGTCACCGATGAGGAAGCACAGGCGATCCTTGAGGGCAGGCCTGTCGGCGAAATGAAAAGAAAGCTCAAAAGCTCGGCAACGCTTGATGTTATTGCCTCCTTGCTGGGAGGTAAAGAGACCTCGGAGCGCGAGCTTTGCGAGCAGTTTTCGGTCAGTGCAGCACAGCTCAAATCGCTTGGCGACAAAGGGATCTTAAAGCTTGACAGAAAGCAGGTATTCAGAAATCCGTATGCCGATATAGAGGTCAAAAAGACCGAATACCGCCCGAACGACGAGCAAAGGGCGGCGATAGATACGCTCACACCGCTGATCGAGGACAAAAAGCCGCACGGCGCACTGCTTTACGGTGTGACGGGGTCGGGCAAAACGGGCGTTATCATGGAAATGATCGACAGAGTGACGAAAATGGGGCGAGGCGCGATAGTGCTTTTGCCAGAGATTGCACTGACGCCGCAGCTGCTTTCGATCTTTTGTGCCCGTTACGGTGACCGCGTTGCGGTGTTTCATTCGAGCCTTTCGGCAGGCGAGCGCCACGATTCTTACACGCGCGTAAAAACGGGTCGTGCCGATATTGCGATCGGCACGCGCTCCGTAATATTTGCTCCGATGGAAAATATAGGAATCATCGTCATGGACGAGGAGCAGGAGCATACCTACAAATCGGACATGAGCCCGAAATATCATGCACGCGACATAGCAAGATGGAGATGTGCGCGACACGGAGCGCTTATGCTGCTTGCGTCGGCAACGCCGTCGGTCGAGAGCTATAAAAAAGCGGTCGACGGGGTTTATACGCTTGTAAAGCTCACGGGTCGCTACGGCGATGCAAAGCTCCCCGACGTCGATATATACGATATGAGGCAGGAGGCGAGCCGAGGGAACACTTCGCCGATCGGCACCTCTCTTGCGCATGAGCTTGTGCGAACGTATGAGGCAGGGGAGCAGTCGGTGCTGTTTTTAAACCGCCGCGGCTACAATAATTTTGCCAGCTGCGTTGAGTGCGGATCGGCGGTCAAATGCACGCGTTGCTCGGTCGCCATGACCTATCACACGAACGGACACGGTTATGAAAACGGAGAGCTTGTCTGCCATTGGTGCGGAAAGCGTATGCCGATGCCAAAGACCTGTCCCGAATGCGGAAGCACTCACCTGACGCGTATCGGCTACGGCACGCAGAGGGTCGAGCAGGAGCTTTCGGCCATCTTGCCCGATGCCGAGATCGTCAGACTTGACGCGGATTCCACGGGAGAAAAATTCTCAATGGACGAGCTTCTCGCAAAATTCAGGGAAGGCAAGGCAGATATCATGCTCGGCACGCAAATGGTGACGAAGGGTCACGATTTTCCACGTGTCACGCTTGTCGGCGTTTTGCTTGCCGATATGTCGCTCTATCTTGACGATTACAGAGCAAACGAACGAACTTTTGCAATGCTCACGCAGGTCATAGGCCGTGCGGGGCGTGCCGATCGGTCGGGTCGCGCGATAATTCAAACCAATAATCCCGATAACGATATCATAAAGCTCGCTTGCCGTCAAGATTACGATACGTTTTTCGCAGGCGAGATCAAATTGCGCCGCTTGCTCGTATTTCCGCCGTTTTGCGATATCGTCACGCTCACGCTTTCGTACGGCGACGAGCGAGAGCTTGCACGTGCAACGGCAATGCTTGCAAAAATGCTTCGCGAATCCCTGTCGGGAGAGTTTTCCGATGTGCCAACGGTCATTTTCGGCCCATTTGAGGCGGCGGTCTATAAGGTCGACGGCAAATTCAGAACGAGAATGGTCATAAAATGCAAGTTCAATTCAAGAGCGCGAGAGCTTTTTTCGTCAGTGCTCGCAAAATACAGCTCGGGCAGCGCGAAAAAGCCCGCACTTTCGATAGATATAAACCCAACTAACTTATAAAAGAGGAAAAACTATGGCAAAGCTTCAGATAAGAAAGGTCGGCGACCCCGTTTTGCGCAAGGTCTGCCGTCCAGTTGATGTAATAAACGAACGAGTACTCACTCTGCTTGACGATATGAAGGACACAATGCGCGAGGCGGACGGTTGCGGACTTGCCGCACCTCAGGTCGGCATTTTAAGACGTATTGTGGTCATTGAAACAGAGGAAAGCGGACTTATTGAGCTTATAAATCCGAAGATCGTAGCACGCGCAGGCGAGCAGGTAGAGGTAGAGGGCTGTTTGTCCGTGCCGGGAAAATCCGGTGTAACGCATCGCCCGATGCACGTCACCGTGCGCGCGCTTAACAGAAACGGCGAGGAGATCGAGATTCGCGGAAGCGGACTGCTCGCTCGCGCATTTTGCCATGAGCTTGACCACCTTGACGGCAAGCTTTATATAGACATTGCCGAGGATATACAGTAATGCAGGATATAAAAATTCTTTTCATGGGGACCCCCGATTTCGCGAACTTTTCGCTTTGTGCGTTGCTCGACGCAGGGCTCAACGTCACGGCTGTCGTAACCCAGCCCGACAAGCCTCGCGGACGAGGCTATACTCTCACGCCGCCGCCCGTAAAGGTCGAGGCACAGAGCCGAGGGATAGCGGTCTATCAGCCGCAGACCTTGAAAGGCGAGGAATTTGCCGCGCTGCTTTCGGAGCTTGCGCCCGATATGATAATCGTTGCGGCTTACGGCAAGATCCTGCCGAAAAACGTGATTGATTACCCGAAATTCGGCTGTATAAACGTTCACGGCTCGTATCTGCCGCAGTACCGCGGCGCAGCACCGATGCAGCGAGCGATCATTGACGGCAACGAAAATACCGGTGTTACTATCATGAAAATGGACGTCGGACTTGACACGGGTGATATGATCGCTCGCGAGCTGATCCCGATCGGCGAGGACGATAATTTTGAAACAATGCATGATAAGATAGGCAAGATCGGTGCCGAACTTCTCGCTAAGACGGTGAAAAAGATCGTCGACGGCGAGGCGGTGTACGAAAAGCAGAATGATGCCGAGGCGAATTATGCCGCAAAGATCGAAAAGGCGGATTGCGTGCTTGATTTTTCGAAAAGCGCAAAGCAGGTCCACGATCTTGTGCGCGGACTTTCGCCGATCCCACTTGCATTCACCCACACGCCGGACGGAAAGCTTTTGAAGGTCATCTCCGCTAAAAGAACGGGTAAAAGGACGGAAAAAGCCGCAGGAACCGTCGTATCGACAGATGGGGGTATTGAGGTCGCTTGCGGCGACGGGGAAACTCTGAAAATACTCCGAGTTTTGCCTGAGGGACGCTCGAAAATGGACGCCGAGGCATTTGTTCGCGGACGCGGTGTCGCCGCAGGGGACGTTCTTTCATGAATGCGCCAAAAACCGCGAGAGCGCTTGCGCTTCGCGTACTTTTAAAATGCGAAAACGAGGGCGGATATTCAAATCTTGCGCTTGACACGGAGCTGAAGAAAAGCACGCTTGACCGCGCTGACCGAGCGCTTGTAACCGAGCTTGTTTTCGGCGTTATTGAGCGCAGAATAACGCTTGATTATTATATTTCAAAGCTCGCAAAATTAAAGGATATCGAGCCGCGGGTCTTAACTCTCATTCGGCTCGGAATATATCAGCTGGCGTTCCTTGACCGCGTGCCGCCATACGCCGCCGTCAATGAGAGCGTCAGCCTTGCGCCGAAGCGTGCACGCGGCTTTGTAAACGCCGTTTTACGTTCGTTCATGCGTCTTGACGCACTCCCCGAGCCGCCGAGCGATCCTATGGGCAGACTTTCTGTATTGTATTCGTATCCGACGGAGCTTTGTGCGCTGTTTTGCACCGAATTCGGTGAAAAAAGGGCAGAGAGTATTCTTGCCGCTATGAACGGAAGACCGCCTGTTACATTGCGTGTAAACACACTGAAAACCGACCGCGATGCGGTGAAAAAATATCTTTTTGACGAAGGTATTGAAGCCGAAAACACAGCGGTCTCTCCGGTCGGTCTGAATGTCGAAAAGGGGGCTGTTGCAAGTCTTTCGGGATTTGCTAAGGGGGATTTTTTCGTTCAGGACGAGGCGTCGCAGATATGTGCCTTTGCGCTCGGAGCTATGCCCGGCGAGCTTATAATCGACACCTGCTCAGCGCCCGGTTCAAAGAGCTTTTCGGCAGCGATAAACATGAAAAACGAGGGCAGGATAATCTCCTGCGATCTGCATAAAAACAAGCTCTCTTTGATCGAAAACGGAGCGAAAAGGCTAGGTATTTCTATAATTGACACCGTCGCGCACGACGCGCGCGAGCCGATATCGGAATTCATCGGGAAAGCGGACCGCGTGATATGCGACGTGCCGTGCTCGGGCTTCGGAGTGATAGGAAAAAAGCCCGAAATTCGTTATAAAAACGTTGCAGATACCGAAAATCTGCCTAAAATACAGTACGATATTTTGAACGCCGCCGCGAAATATTTGAAAAACGGCGGAACGCTTGTATATTCGACCTGCACGGTGCTTGACCGTGAAAACGGCGCTAACGTGCGCAGGTTCCTTAAGGAAAACCCGGATTTTTATCTTGAGGATTTTTCGGTTGGGAACAAAAAATTCGACGCGATGACTACGCTTTTGCCCGATACGGAAAAAACGGACGGATTTTTCATCGCACACATGAGGAAAAAATAAGATGGCAGAAAAAAAGCTCGAGCTGCTCTCGCTCGATGAAAATGAGCTGACGGAGCTCGTTTTGTCGATCGGCGAGCCGCGCTATCGTGCAAAGCAGCTGTTTTCGCAGCTACAAAGCGGTGTTGCGCCTGAGGAGATGACGAATATCGGCAAGGCAACGAAAGAAAAGCTTGCCGAGGTTTCGTATTTCCATTTACCGCAGGTAAAGCGGAAGCTCGTTTCGGCGATCGACGGAACGGTGAAATACCTTTTTGAGCTTGCGGACGGCAACTGTGTTGAAAGCGTACTTATGAATTATCACCACGGGATAACGATCTGCATTTCCTCGCAGGTCGGCTGTCGAATGGGGTGTAAATTTTGCGCATCGACGATCGGCGGCCGCGTCCGCGATCTGACGGCGGGCGAGCTTGTCGGACAAGTCATCGCCGCGTCGCGCGATACGGGCAAAAGGATCTCAAACATCGTTATGATGGGTATTGGCGAGCCGCTTGATAATTTTAGAAACGTCGTCAAGTTTTTACGGCTCGTAAACGCAGAGAACGGCGTAGGGATAGGATATCGCCACATTTCGCTCTCAACGTGCGGACTTTGCGATAAAATAGACGCTCTTGCGTCGGAAAATATTCCACTGACGCTTTCGATCTCTCTCCACGCGGCAACCGACGAAAAACGCTCGGCGATCATGCCCGTGAATAAAAAATACGGAATTTCCGACTTGCTCGCCGCCTGTCGGCGCTATTATGAAAAAACGGGACGCCGTATATCCTTTGAATACACGCTTATCGAGGGTCAAAACGACTCGGCGGCAGACGCAGAAAAGCTTGCGCAGGTCTTGAATTCCGCGCTGCGTTCAAAGAAGGACACAATGCCGATACATGTCAATTTGATACCCGTCAATGAAGTTAAAGAAACGGGCTGCTGCCCACCGAGCAAGGCCGCAATATCAGCATTTGCCACAGCCCTTGAAAAGCGCGGAATCCGCGCAACGGTGCGCCGCACCCTCGGACCCGATATCAATGCATCGTGCGGTCAACTCCGCGCAGAGGAAAGTTAAAACTATGATTTACTGTTCAAAAACCGATATAGGAAAAAAACGCGACAAGAACGAGGATACTGCTGTCGCTTGCCGACTTGCCGAAAACGCCTTGATCATTGCCGTGTTTGACGGCATGGGCGGTCAGGCGGGCGGAGAGATCGCATCGTCTGTTGCTGCGGAAGGCTTTCTTTCCGAGATAAAATATCAGTGCGAGTCGAGAATAAGGGACGGAAGGCTCTATTTTGCCGACCCCGAAACCGAGATTTCGATGCTGCTCGACAGCGCTGCCGCCAATGCGAACTATCAGGTCTGGCAGCGCGCGCAGGACGACAAGTCTTTGTCGGGAATGGGCACGACTCTGACCGGCGCGCTCGTTTTTGAGGACGAAAGAAAGGCGTATACGGTCAATATCGGAGACAGCCGGATATATAAAATAAGTTCGGACGGTATATCTCAGCTCACAAAGGATCATTCATACGTTCAGTATCTTGTCGATATCGGTGAGATAACGGAAAAAGAGGCGCAGAGCCGCACGGATAAAAACATAATCACTCGCGCGCTTGGCATTTCGATCCGCGCAGAGGTCGATATAAAAGAAGAAGAGCTTCTTCTCGGAGATAGCTTGCTTTTTTGCTCGGACGGGCTTTATGACATGATCTCAGATAACGATATATCTGCGGTCTTAAGATCTGATGGCACGCTTGATGCGCGCGCTGAAAGCCTTATCGAGCTTGCGAACGAAGCCGGCGGCGAGGACAACATAACCGTCGTTGTCGCGGAGATGTAGTTTATGGAGAGAAAAGATATTCTTGTCGACCGAGTACTCGGCGGAAGATATAAAATAATAAACGTTGTCGGAGAGGGCGGCATGGCTGTGGTATACGGCGCTTATGACCTAAAAGAGCATAAGACCGTGGCAGTCAAGGTGCTGCGTCACGACAGTGAGGGCGTGAAAAACGGCACGGAAAGTGCCGAGAGCGCCGAACGCCGTTTTGTTACTGAGGCTGCAACCATGCAATGTCTCTCACACAAAAACATAGTTCGCGTTCTTGATAGCGCAATAAGGGAAAAGGACGAAATAAAGTATTTCGTCATGGAGTATATAGAGGCGAACACGCTCAAAAACATGATAGCAAATTACGGCGCGCTTGAAAGCCGAGATGTTTTGCTGCTTGCAAAACAGATCCTTTTAGCGCTCGTACACACGCACTCGCAAGGAGTTTTGCACTGTGACATAAAGCCGCAAAATATAATGCTCTTGTCTGACGGCGGAATAAAGCTGACGGATTTCGGTATTGCGAGATTTATCAACAGCGAGGAGAACCGCGAGTCAGATATTGCCGTTGGTACTGTGTACTACATAAGTCCCGAGCAGGCATCGGGCAAGCCTCTTGACGCGCGCAGCGATCTGTATTCGCTCGGTGTCATGATGTATGAAATGGCAACGGGCAGACTGCCTTTTAACCATGACGACCCTCAAAAGGTCGCAAAAATGCAAATAAACGACACGCCTCGCCGACCAAGATCGATAAATCCGAGGATCTCGAAGGGTCTTGAGCAGATAATTCTGCACGCTATGGAAAAGCACGCGTTTATGCGTTACCCAGACGCGAAGCATATGCTTTCCGCAGTTCAGGCTTTGATCGACGATGAGGATATAGTTTTCGATTACGGCAACGAATTGCCCGATCCGAAACGCAGAAATGAAGTAAAAGAGCCGGATCGCGGCATGAACGGCAAGCTGATCGCCGTTTTCGGCGCGGCATGCGCGTTTCTTATCGTCCTCGCCGTCAGTGCCGTGATATTTGTCAGCTTGCTTTCCTCAAACGCGGCAAGTGCCGTTATCATGCCCGAGCTTGTCGGTGAAAAATGGCTGGGAGCCGCCGCCGCAGGGCTTGGGGGCGAGCGGTGCGAGATAAAGATCGAATATGTGGTCGATACGGGACTTGAAGAAAATACTGTCATGTCGCAAAGCGTTAAGGCGGGCACAAAAAAAACGGCAAGCGAGGCAGATCCGTTTCGGGTCACCTTGCGCGTCAGCCGAAAGAGCGATCGGCTTACGATGGGCGATTATTTTATGCTGAATAAAGATGACGCCATCAAAAAGCTTGAAAATCTCGGCTTTTCCGTACGCGTTGAGTATGTGAATACGGACGAGCTTTACCGAGGCCGCGTGAAGTCCACTCAGCCGTCTGCGGGCAGCGAAACACGTATCGGTGACGAAATAATAATAACTGTCGGAAAATAATATGGAATTTAAGGAACAAGGAATAATCAAGAAGGTCACGGGCGGGCTTTACACGATCGAGCTCGGCTCGCAGAGAAAAACTCCGCTTTCGGGGCAGACTGTGTGCTGCCGCGCGCGTGGAGCGTTTCGCCACGCGAAGATGTCACCGCTTGTTGGAGATAGGGTCGAGGTCAGATATACCGATCACTCGTTTTCGGAAAGCGGAGATAAAATAACCGTATCACCCGAATGGGCGGATATCATGATCGGCGCGATCGGTGAGCGCAAAAATGCTTTGATCCGTCCGCCGATGGCAAATCTTGAGCTGATGTTCGTAACGCTCGCATCGGCGTCCCCCGAGCCGTCGCTCCTTGTTACGGACAAGCTTATCGCGATAGCGGAGTATAACGGAATTGAGCCGATAATCGTTGTCGGTAAGGGCGAGCTTTCGGAGAATGTTGCAAAAGAGATCAAAGAAATATACGAAAAAGCAGGATATCCCGTTTACGTTTTGAGTTGTAAAACGGGTGAGGGTGTCGATGCTTTTCGCACCGCTGTCCGTGAAAAGCTGAAAGGTAAGATCGCCGCATTTGCAGGGGCATCGGGCGTTGGAAAATCTACTCTTATGAACACGCTGTTCCCGGGGCTGGGGCTTGGAACGGGTGATGTCAGCCGTAAGACCGAGCGCGGAAAGCAGACAACGAGAACGGTTGAGCTTTTTTCAGCCGAGGGTGGCTATATCGCCGACACACCGGGCTTCAGTATGCTCGATTTCGAAAGATTTGATTTCTTTTCGAAGGAGGATCTGCCCGAAACCTTCCGCGAATTCCGTGAATCGCTCGGCGAGTGCAAATACAAAAAATGCACCCACCTCTGCGAGGACGGGTGCGCCATCGTAGAGCGCGTTCGGCGCGGTGAGATCTCAGTGTCGCGACACGAAAGCTACCGCGAGCTTTATTCGGTACTGAAAAATAAACACGATTGGGATAATAAACAATGAGAGCATATATTTTTGTCGGCGGATCGGTGAATGCCGATAATATCTTCGTGCGTCCCGAAAAAGACGAGCTTTCTATCGCTGCGGATCAGGGCTACGCTACTGCAAAAGCACTCGGCGCTCGCGTCGATCTTTTCGTTGGGGATATGGATTCGTTTGACGGAGAGATCGAAGATGGTATTGAAATAATAAAGCTGAAGCCTGAAAAGGACGTGACCGATACGGAGGCGGCTTTTGAGCTTGCGATCGGGCGCGGTGCGCGAGAGATACTTATTATCGGTGGGCTTGACGGACGGCTCGACCACACGCTTGCGAATATTTATCTGCTTGAGGACGCAAAGGGGCGCGGGGTTACTGCTTCGATCGAGGACGGACGCAACCGCGTGCGGTTCATAAGAAACGACAGTGCACTGGTCGTGCGCAGCGGATACCGTTATTTCGGACTTTTAGCGGTTGACGAGGTAGTACGCGGTGTCGAGATCGACGGAGCGAAATACAAGCTCAAAAATGCAAAGCTCACGCGCAAAAATGCGGGCTTTGCGGTCAGTAACGAGATCACGGGCAACTGCGCGTTCATAAATGTCAAAAAGGGCGGCGTGTTTATCGTTGAATCGGAATATAAAAAGGGCTGAGATCTCAGCCCTTTTTTATTTGATATGTTAAGAGAGAAGTTAAGAGGTAAGGGGGAAGAGGTAAAAAGTAAAAATCCTCGTTCGTAAGAACGAGGATTTTTGGAAAGGGAGCACAAATTCGAACCCCTTTGAATTTTTGACCTATGTGTTCGAACCCCTACATATTTTGAAACGATGTTGATAATAGTGGTTTTTCAAAAGAGACCTTTATTG
>SVSW01000041.1 GCA_015064095.1 Oscillospiraceae bacterium
GCTACATGTGGGGACCTTCTTAAAAACGAAGCTCTCAAAAGCTCTGTCTCGCGCTCCCTTGAAAAGTTCCTTGATCTTACTCGCGATCTGCCCGTTCTCACATTCATGGGATATCCGAAAGGAAATAAAAGCGCGATCTTTGCATGCTTCGCAGGAGAAAAAACCGATAATTATACTGTAAACGGTGTACGTATCGTTCCCGTCATCGGCGATAAATTCAAGCTTTGTAAAGAAGCTGATGTTATAGTATCTCTCACCGCAACTCCGGAAACCATCGGGCAGGCGAAAAATATTCGTGAAAAGCTTTGCCGTTCGAGCTCGAACGGCGCGATCGTTCGTGTCAACGCAGGTCTTGGCGAATCCACGACCGATAATGTTTTCTCAGGTCATTGCGTTGTAGCCGCGTACGGCGAGATAATTGCCGAAAAAGCGCCGTTTGACGATCCCGACACCCCTCTTATCGCCGAGATCAAAATCGGCGAAGAACCGAAGCACAAGGAAAAGCCATCGAAAAAGCTCAAAACACTTGATCCTCTGCCGTTTATTCCCGAAGATGCAAAGGAGCTTGATCTCGCACTCGAGATCCAGGCTCATGCGCTTGCTCGCCGAATAAACTGCACATACTCAAAAAAGCTTGTCCTCGGCATTTCAGGAGGACTTGATTCAACGCTCGCTCTGCTCGTTTCCGTGCGCGCAGCCGAAATCTCGGGGCTTACTGCAAACGATGTCATCGGAATAACGATGCCTTGCTTCGGCACGACGAAGCGTACGCGCTCGAATGCGGAGCTGCTCTGCCTTGAGCTCGGCGTTGATTTCCGCTGTATAAATATTGCCGCAGCGGTGACACAGCACCTTTCGGACATAGGTCACAGCGGTAACCCTTCGGGCGTTGCATTTGAAAATTCGCAGGCGCGTGAGCGCACGCAAATACTCATGGACCTTGCCAATATGGTCGGCGGTCTTGTGGTTGGTACGGGAGATCTTTCCGAGCTTGCACTCGGCTGGGCAACCTATAACGGCGACCACATGTCAATGTACTCCGTAAATGCGGATATTCCGAAGACCTTGGTTCGCAAGATCGTTGAGCGTTACGCCGACATTTCGAAAAACGATCGGCTTGCATCGGTCCTGCGCGATATTTTGGACACACCGGTCAGCCCGGAGCTGCTCCCCACAAAGAATGGCGAGATCGCACAAAAGACCGAAGAGCTGCTCGGACCGTATGAAGTGCATGACTTTTTGCTCTATCATATGCTGAAGCACGGATATTCGCCGAAGAAGCTATATTCAATGCTCCTTCAGGCTTACGGAGATCAGTTTTCACACGAGGAGCTTAAAGCATGGCTTACGACCTTCGTACGACGCTTTATAACACAGCAGTTCAAGCGATCCTGCTCACCGGACGGCCCTCGCGTTTGTGAAGTCGGGCTTTCGCCGCGCGGCGGCTGGTCAGCACCCAGTGATGCATCACCTGCCGTTTGGCTCAAAGAAATAGAAAATATCTGATTTGATTGCGCACGATCTATGGAATTTACTCGGGTCGTGCGCGTTTTTTTGACCTTCCTATCGCTATCATAACGATCACAGTAATTATAACGGTCGCAGCGGAAATAATTATCCAAAGAATATTAGGTCCGCTTTCGGCTTCGCCGTCCGTTGCTCCGTGTATTCTGTCTCTTTCATCAAGTATTCTGTCGCCAAGCTCCTCACCCGTAAGCGTTCGGCTCGCGGCAGAAACGGAATAAAGGCTCACTGTGTAGTTTTCTTTGCTCGGTGTGAGCTCTTTTGTGCATATTCTTATGTATTTTATAGAATCCTTTTCGGTCATATCACCGATATCCAGGCTGAGCGAATATTTAATTCCCGCCGTTATCTCCGATGAACGGTATTCATAAACGAATTCGTCTCCGCCGAGCATTATGTTTACTTCAAATTTTCCCCCGTGAGGAGAATTTATAAGAAGATCAAGCAAAAGATAGTCGTTATATCGGAAGTTTTCCTCAAATTCATATGCATATGAGAAAAACGCATATTCACCCAATATTTCCGACGGGTGAACCGATGCATTCAGTGCACGTCCGCCGGAGGAATTGTTTTCAAGATGCAGTGAAGACACTCCTGCGCCCGCTTGCCAACCCGAATGACCCGACAGGTTTTTAAAGTTCCAATAATAGAATGTACCCAATATATCGTTCGGCATTTCCGTCCCAATTTGATTTGCATCTCTGAGTTCTCTTTTTGCAAGCGCATCGGGGCTGAAGCCTGAGATCTCATTTTCCCAATCGTCGATCGAGAAAATTTCACGCGCAAAATCGCATATCTCAAGGCTCTTTTCCGTGTCAATATATTTCATTTTATATTTAAGCTCATTTATAGCCTGAATTTGCTCGGCGTCGTCACCGTTCGGCGATACGACGAAAGCACTTGCGCATTGTGAAAAATAAAGCTTATAATAATTATATACGTAAGCTGCGCTGAGGGCTGTGCCGCTTGTGTTATCAGCAGGAGACCAAGAATATATCAGCTTGGGAGCCTGGCCGATCGAGCGACGGGCAAGCTCGCCAAAAAGGCTGTAAAATCGCACTATATTATCAGATGTGACGTAATCACAGTCGGGATCTGATTTATCAAGCGTGATATCGGCAAGATTGTCTATATATTCATTATTGATCTCGTAAGGATTGCTTTCAGCCTCGGTCATAACATAAAACCGATTTTCGGAATAATACCCACACACAGAAAACAAAGCTTCAAGATAAAGCTCGGACGAAACCGAGCATAGCGTTGGCTCGGTGCAAATATCCTCAGACACCGAAATGATCGCATCAAGCGGATTTTCGGCATCGTTTGATGCAGCGTATACCGTATGGATCGAGTCATAGCTTGCAAGCGCGAATTCGGAAAGGCTCAATCCGTTCGTAATATTGCGGTTAACGGCTTCTCCTATGATGATCCCCTTGATCACACCGCACTCGGAAACCGAAGAATATCTCGATGCAAGGAAGCGCACAATGGCATAAAGCTCACACTGCGAATTTTTATCGAGAACGGGTGAAATATCCGAAAGGCGCAGATAAACATCGCTTGCCGCGCCGCTGACAGCACTTACCTTTTTGTCCAGCTGAACAACGTAATTTCGGTCAAAGAAATATCTTTCGCCGTCAAGAGTATACATATATCCGTTATTTGTTGCGCTTAAAAGCTCATCTGTGCTTATCGGCAAAACGGAAAGACCCGCACCGGTCTCCGCCGTGCCGAAAACGGTGTTGCTCTCGATGCCCTTGAACGAAACGGCGTTATTCGGAGCACTCACATCGGGATATCTCGGAGCGTCGATAAATTCAATTCCATTCTCGCCGACGACCACAGCAACATATTTAAAAAGTCTTGCAATATCGGAGCGTATGTCGATCGAAAATTCAAATCTTATTGAGATCGCTCTGTCCTTTATAATCGGCTCGATCGCGCCCGAAAGGATATCACCAACATCTTGCCCCGGTTCAAGAGCGTAAACGCTTATGGTGGATTCCTTATGCTCTCTGATGGCATCGTGGCGCAGCGTGCCGCGCAAGATTAGCGTACCTGATTCATATTTACATAGCGATATCTCGCCTATGGGATCAACATTCTCGTAAAAAAACGGCACTAATTTAACAAAATGTACGGTTATCTCACCGTCCTCGGTTTGCCCGAAATTCATTCGTATACCGACAATATCGGTGCAATTTTCAAGAGATAAAGTATATGTCTTTGCCGTACTGTTAGGCGCGAGCTTAAGCTTGGAGGCGGTCGTTCTGCCGTCCGAATATACAAATTCAAGCTCAACTTCAGCACATGAAGAACCGTTTGAAAGAGCGATGGCAAGCGTGTTCGCGCCTTCAAAAATATCCTCGCTTTCGATATCCAAATAAAGCTCGGAGCCGGGTCCTTTTATTTTAAAGCTTGCGCTGTCTTCTCCGACATCGGGCGCACCCAATGCGACGATCGAAAAAAGCATGGCAAAGATCAAAAAGCATGCTGCAAAAGCACATATTTTTTTTCGCATTGAGCCCACCTCCTTTTTTCGATATTATATCATATTTTTCAGATTATTTAAAGTGTTATTTTTAAATTTACTTGAAAATATGAATATTTACAAAATATTATCACATTTTTACGCGAAGTGTGTTATAATTACAGAAGATAAACATATAGGAGAACGTAAATGAATAACACCTCGGAGAAAAAACTCCTTTTACGAACAAGGCTTACAGTCCTCGTTTCCGCGCTCGCATTAAACACGCTTTTTGCGCTTGTGCTATCACCGCTTTATTCGCGCGCATTCAGCGATAAAGCGTTCGGATTCGACTATCTTCCCGACATTCTTGATGCCTTAATGCTGATCACCCACCTCGCATCGTTTTTTATCGCATATGCGGTCACAGCATATTCCGTTTTCCGTTTCTCGCTAAAAAAGACCGTTCCGACGATACTTATATTTTCATTTTTGACAGTATACAAATACGGTCTTAACCTTATAGCCGGCTGGTTTATATACGACGCAGTTCCGACAGCGGGCTCGGCTATCAATCTTTCGCTTTTATCCTTTGCCGCAAACGTTCTGCTTGAGCTTTTGCAATACGGAATAGTTATTTTCATAATAGTGAGAATTATCCGCAAAGCGATGCCGGCGTTTATGCTGCGAAAAAAGCAACTGGAAAAGCTCGGCGATAAAGAATTTTCATTAAGAGAGTGCGTGTTCCCATTCGAAAAGATATACGAAAAGAAAAACCCATTGCAAAAAGCCGCGCTCGGTACGGCGATCGCCGTTGCCGCTCTACGCGTTGCTCAAAGACTTGTTTACGATGTGTTCGTCGGAGGTGTTCCGACCGCGCTTGACGATATTATCTGGGTAGCTGTGTATTATATCGGATCGCTTTTGATACTTGCACTCGGATATCTTTTCATGCTTTTGGTATTAATGAAGCTTGATGCAAGCGACAAATAAAAAAGAGAGGCTTAGCCTCTCTTTTTTATTTAGCCGCTTGCTCGGCGGCATAAAGTGTATTGCGCATAAGCATCGTTATGGTCATAGGACCAACGCCTCCGGGAACGGGTGTGATATAAGAGGTTTTTGGTGCGACCTCGTCATATGCAACGTCACCGCAAAGCTTACCCGCGGCGTTTCTGTTCATTCCGACGTCAATAACCACGGCGCCGTCTTTAACCATATCGGCAGTAACAAAATCCGCACGGCCGACCGCGCTGACAAGAATATCTGCACGCGCGCAAACCTCTTTTAAGTTATTCGTGCGGCTATGGCAGACCGTAACCGTACCGCTTGCGTTAATGAGCAGCATTCCCATGGGTTTGCCGACTATATTCGATCTTCCGATAACAACACAGTCCTTGCCGCTGACTTCTATTCCGCTGCGGGAGATCAACTCCATAACTCCGGCAGGTGTGCAAGGCAAAAAGCCGTAATCTCCCGTTGAGATCCTTCCCACATTGTAGGGGTGGAATGCGTCAACGTCCTTTTCGGGTGAAATTCTCAAAAGGAGCGATTTTTCGTCCTTGTGACCCGGAAGCGGAAGCTGAACGAGTATGCCGTGTATCTTTTCGTCTGCATTGAGCTTGTCTATAACTTCTCCGATCTCATCTTCCGTCGTTTCCGCAGGCAGTCTTATGACCTCGGAATAAAATCCGAGCTCCTCACATGCGCGTGCTTTGTTTCTGACATATATCTGCGATGCAGGATCATCTCCCACGATTATAACGGCAAGACCGGGGGTGATGCCTTTTTCCGCCTTGAGCTTTTCGCTTCTTTCTCTCAGCTCGGCACGTATTTCAGTCGAGATTGCTTTTCCGTCAATTATCTTCATTTTCATTCTCCTCGTCTTCACTGTATTTTGATGTTATAGGATTGCCGGTCTCAAAATTGGTATATACCTTCTCATAATCCGATTTTGCTTCGCGTATCTTTTTGCCGCGCTCAGCGCCGAGTATCAGCAGAGCTACACCGCAGACAAAAGCAAGGCAACCGAGAAGAACACCTATACGGATAGCGCCGATATAAAGGCTGTCCGTTCTTATCATTTCTATAAGCATTCTGCCAAAGCCGTACCATGCCATATAAAAATAAAGTATTTGTCCGTCAAATTTTTTCTTTCGGTAAATAATATTGATTATCGCAAATCCTATGATATTCCAAACGATCTCATATAAAAACGCAGGGTGGACATAAGCCGGCAGACCCGCAGTTGCGGATATTCCCTCCGCCGTGTGCGGTGCGATACCCATTCTTATAAAATACAGAATATCGTTTTTCCCTATCTCGTAGCCGTAAGATGTACCGCCCAAGAAATCGCCGAAGCGCCCGGTGATCTGTCCAAGCATAACAGCCGATGCGGCAATATCCGCAGCGCGCAGAAATTTACATTTTTTAAGCTTACAAACAACGAACAGCGCAATAGCGCCTCCGATAAGTCCACCGATAAGCGAAAGCCCCTTACCGTCAGTAAATACATCTGAAAAGCTCTTGTATTTATCAAGCGAGGTCAAAATATAGAGCAAACGGGCACCGATTATGCCTCCGATAAGCGACCATATGCAAATATAGAAAAGATCGTCCGACTTTATTTTTTCGGTGTATTTTGACCGTAAAATTGCATAAAGCAAGGTCAGTGCAGCCGCAATGACGGCAAGTATTACGCTGTACGTGACAGCAATGGCATTTTCGCCAACGGGGATCGAAAAGACGACCGTGTTTATCACGAACGGCGCTATACCGAGTCCAGGAAAGGAAACGAATATCTGCCCGTCGGTCAATCCTTTGACTGCTTCAACGATCTCTGCTCGGCTCGGCTCTTCGGCACACGCACAAAAAGCGGTGCAAAGCACCAAAAGCAGCAGTACCGCCAAAATTTTTAAAACATTTGATTTCATATGATCTCCTAAATCGGTCTTATAACGGAAAGAGTGTATTTTTTATCGCAAAGCTCCGAAAGCAAGCCCGTAAGATAGTCCGGTGTCAGTTCTTCCAGCATTTTCGGCAAGGAAAACGGCTCAACGTTCGCATACCATGCGTCCATAATAATATCGTCGGCAATTTCCTCCGATGAATCAAAAGCTCTTATATATCCCGCGGTGAAAACTCGGCGGCAGCGCTCAAAATCCGACGGAGAAAGCCCCTCGTCGAGCGTGTCTTTAAGCTTTTTTTCGATCAGCTCAGCAACTTTTTCGGGAACATCGCTTTCCCCCGAGATCATTATATATGCGTAATTCCCCGATGCCGTATATCCGAACGAAAACGAGGGCGCTATTAAATTTTCGGAAAGCAAGCGATTATAAAACTCGCCGGAGCTTGAAAACAGCATTGAAAGCAAAACGGACATTCCGCATTTGCGAAGCGGATCGTTCCGCTTTTTTGTATCCTTAAATCCTAAGAAGAACATCGGACGGGATACATTCATTCTTTTTTCAATATATTCAAGACAGATCTCGTCGGGCTCGTTCGGCATAAGCGTTTTTGCGGGCTCGCGATCCTCGATTCCCTGAAGCTCGCGGTCAAGCACGGCGATGATCCCCTCGGGCGTGACGTTTCCGACCACCGAAAGTGCCATGTTCGAAGGTGAATAATATGCACGGTGTGCTTTATATAGGATTATATCGGTTATGCTCAGTACAGAGCTTTCGGTGCCGCATATTTGATCTCTTAAAAAGCTGTTTTGATAAAGTCCTCGCAGCATATTTTCCATACCGCAGTAGCTTGGATTATCATTCCCCATAGCTATCTCGCTGATAATTATCCCCTGCTCTTTTTTGACCGTTCTTTTGGTGAAATAAGGATTTTGCACCATTCGAACAAGCTCTGCGACACATTCATATTCATTTTTAACGGTGCTGAAAATATAGCGCGTCGTGCTGTACGTCGTGTACGCATTGTCATCAGCCCCCAGCGTTGCAAAGCGCGTATCGGAATTTGTGCCGTCCGCATTTTCAAACATTTTATGCTCAAGAAAATGTGCAGTACCCGCCGGCAGCTCAAAAGCCTCGCCCCCGTCATCTTCAAATCGGCGGTCAACAGCGCCAAAACGAGTGCCGAACACGGCAAAACAGGTTGAAAAGCTCTTGGGACAAACAAACACTCGCAGTCCGCTTTTATGTTCTATATCGTAATAATGCTCACCGAGGCGCGCGGATTCGACCTTTTTTATTTTAGTCTCTTTCATCTTCCGCCTCCTCTTGCGTGCCGTGCAAAAAGTACACTGTATCGAGCTTCCACTTTCGTGCGGCCGCGGCTATATCGTCCTTATTTACTTTGGAGATACCCTCTCGGTACTCATCGATCGTGGAGGGCCCGCCGAAAACTCTTGCAAGCCGTGAAAACTCCTCATAATCCTCAGGGTGATCCTCTGCCAGATCGGAA
>SVSW01000005.1 GCA_015064095.1 Oscillospiraceae bacterium
GACCGCCTTTATCCCCGCCGGGGCAAGCGGACTTGCATCTGTTGCAATACCGATGGCAAAAGCCTTTGGGGCGCGCGTCATCACGTCCGTTCTATCCGATGAAACAGCTGAAAAAATAAAGCCGCTCGGAGCCGATGTGATCATTAATTCAACCACTCAGTGTGTTGAGGAAATACTCGCGGCGGAGGAAAAGAACGGAACTCCCGTAAGCGTTTCTATGGACTGCCTTTCGGGTGAAACGCTCGGTAAAAGCCTACCGTATATGGCACGCGGCGGATATTGGATAGTAATATCTACATTAGCAGGCATCGAAACGACGGTACAGCTTCGCCCGCTTCTTACAAAGGGCTTGCATCTTGTTGGCAGTATGCTCCGTAACCGCACGCCGGAATTTAAGGCTTATATTCTTTCGGAGCTTGTTGAAAACGTATGGCCGAAAATTGAGGACGGCACTATAAAGCCGTCCATCTTCAAGGTTTTGCCCATAACCGAAGCAGAAGCGGCTCACGCCATTTTGGAGCGCGGTGAAAACGTTGGAAAGGTAGTTTTGAAGGTTTATAATGAGTAAAATCAAAGCCGTTTGGCTCGCTCTTTTGACCATGCTTTTATGGGGCTCGCTGTTCCCCATGGTCAAGCTTGGATTTTCGGCATATTCTGTCGAAGGCACCGCCGATATTCTTCTGTTTGCGGGAATCCGATTCGTGATCTGCGGCGGTGTGATCTGCATTTTTTCTGCTATCAGGGACAAAGGATCTTATCGCCCTGTCAAGAGCTCTCTCGTTCCGATCTTACTGTCGGGAGTGTTTGCAATCATTCTCCACTATGGCTTTACCTATCTTGGACTGGAGCTCACCGACAGCTCAAAAACTGCTCTTATCAAGCAGATCGGCGCACTCTTTTACATCTGCTTTTCCTTTCTCTTTATCAAAGACGATAAGCCTACCGCAAAAAAGATCCTTGCCGCGGCGGTCGGTTTTCTCGGAATTATCGCGCTAAACATAAGCTCCGAGGGCTTTTCGTTCTCCACAGGAGATCTCTTGATCCTCTGCGCTTCCTTTTGCACGGTCTTTTCCAATGTCATCAGTAAAAAGGTGTTCTCGAAGGTTTCTCCTATCACTTCAACCGGCATATCGCAGCTTTTCGGCGGTATCGTACTATTTGCGGTCGGACTTTTTATGGGCGGAAACGTGAAATTCTCGGCAGACGGCTCTCTTTGGATAATGGCATACATTTGTGTTGCGTCCATAGTCAGCTACTGCGCGTGGTTTAAGATCATAAAAGACGGCGAGCTGTCAAAGCTGTTTATTATCAAGTTTGCCGAGCCTGTATTCGCTTGCATCTTCGGCGCTTTGATTTTGGGAGAGAATATATGGAAAATTCAGTATTTGATCGCCTTTTTGCTCATCGGCGGAAGTATATGGTTTTCAAATACGAAACATAATTCGAAAAAAGCAGAAAATCTCAGCCACCCGAAAAACTGAACCCCTTATTGCAGGAAAACAAATCAATTGCGAAATATTCCGAAAAAATCTGCCATAATATATATTGATTGGGGTGATTTTTACGGAAAAAATAAATTTTGAGCGTATCGCAGCAATAGTTATATGTGTCGCGGCAGCAGGCTTTGCCGTTTGGGCGCTCTTTCATTATGCACTCGGTATCGTTTTCCCTTTCGCACTCGGCATTTTGCTCGGCGCGGCAGCAAAAAAGCTCGCCTCAAGCTTTACACGCCGTGAAGGCTTTTTACGAAAGCTTGTCGGCGCAGTTATATATCTGCTCATGCTTTTTGTGCTGTGCGCCGGAGCATTTCTTGCCGTCGAACGTCTTACACTTGAACTCTTAAAGCTCGCCGAAACCTTGACCGCCGACGGCGGTGCAACGCTTAACGGTATCGGCGACTACATCTCAAATTTAACATCACGCCTACCGATCATAAGTGATCTGCGTGAAAAAACTGCCGACGCAGAGCTGTGGGCGCGGCTTGATACGGCACTCGAATCTGCCGTACACTCAATGCTATCCGATGTTGCCTCATCTCTGCCAAAGCTTGTCGCACAGCTCATCGGTGCTTTCCCCGATGTGTTTTTATTTATCACCGTTGCACTTGTCACGGGATTTTTCTTTTCTGTCGGCTCGGTCGATCTCGGCGCGTTTTCAAAGCTTTTGCCACAGCGTGCATCTAACGCCCTCTTTGAGCTTCGCCGCCGCGCAGTATTGGCGCTCTCAAGCTGGTTTCGCGCCTATCTGCTTATCATGGGATTGACCTTTATTGAGCTTTTTATAGGTTTTTCCGTTCTTGGCGTGAATTACGCCTTCCTTATTGCCATTCTCGTTGCCCTTGTGGACATTTTGCCCGTTTTCGGCGCAGGCGCGGTCCTGCTGCCCTGGTCGGCAATATTATTTTTCACAGGCGACCGAACCCTTGCCGTCGGTCTTTTTGTGTTATGGGTGATCATTTCCGTCGTTCGCGATTTTGCCGAGCCGCGGATCGTTGGCAAAACTCTTGGCATCTCCCCTGTTTTGACCCTCTTTTCGATGTACGCCGGTGCGCGATTTTTCGGAATTGCCGGAATGATATCAGCACCGCTTATTTTAATGCTCGCTAAATCCTTTTTACTGCCAAGACCCGAATAATTCTGCATAATATACCGCATAATAATAAAAAATTCAACGCGAGGTCTTTTATGCGGAGATTATCGGAAAATTATAGAGAAAACGTTGCCGAGCTTGACCGGCTTTTGCGGATCGGTGAGAATTTTGACCTGCTCAAAAAGACTTTGACGATCGGACGCGACGAGCTGACTCTCTATTATGTTGACGGATTTATAAAGGACGCCGTCATGCAAAAAATGATGGTCTATTTTCTATCTCTCAAGGACACCTGCGCCTCAGCCCGCGAGTTTATGCAGAGCCATGTGCCCTATGTTGAGACAGATGTGACCGAGGATCTTGACACCATGCTCCTCATGGTTCTTTCGGGCTCTGCTCTTATGGTCGGCTCAAGCTTTGGCGGCGAGGCTATAATCGTTGACGCTCGCACTTACCCTGCGCGCGAAACTGCCGAGCCTCAAAACGACCGCGTTATGAACGGAGCGCGCGACGGATTTGTTGAAACGCTGATCTTCAACACCGCACTGATCCGCCGCCGTATCCGCGACACCTCTTTGACCATGAGCTATATGAACATCGGAAAATCATCAAAAACCGATATCGTTCTTTGCTATATGGAGGGGCGCGCCGATCCCAAGGTCGTGGAAAACATACGCAAACGCCTATCCCGCATCAAGACCGAATCCTTAACGATGGGCGCTGAATCTCTGAAAGAATGTCTGATCCGATCCCGATGGTACAATCCTTTTCCGAAAATACGTATGACGGAGCGACCCGACACGGCAGCGGCACATCTTTTTGAGGGGAACGTGCTCGTGCTGTGCGACAATTCGCCGCAGGTCATGATCCTGCCCACAACTATTTTCGATTTTCTCCAAGAAACGAACGATTTTTATTTTCCGCCGCTGACGGGAACTTATATCCGCATCGTGCGGCATCTTGTATTTTTTCTGACTCTTTTCTTGACCCCTACTTGGTTTTTGCTGACGCAAAATCCAACCCTCGTGCCCGATTGGCTGACGTTTATTCTGCCGAACGACCCCGGCAGGCTTCCGCTTTTGGCGCAGATACTGATCGTTGAATTTATGATCGACGGGCTGCGAATGGCATCGATGAACACGCCCGATATTCTATCGAACTCACTGTCGGTCGTTGGCGGACTTATACTCGGCGATTTCGCCGTTGACATCGGGTGGCTTATCCCAGAGGTCATTCTATATATGGCGTTCGTTGCTATCGCGAATTTCACGCAAGCCTCCTATGAGCTTGGATACGCATTCAAATTCATGCGAATTTTGCTGGTTGTGCTGACAGCGCTATTCAATTTCTGGGGGTTTGGAGCAGGAATTTTCATTATAATCCTTCTTATTGCCACGAATCGCTCCGTTGGCGGCGGTCGAGGCTATCTCTATCCGCTTATCCCGTTCAACGCAAAGGCTCTCTTTTCAATTCTTTTCAGACGCAAAAAGCCGGATGTTGGGCATAAAGCATAATAAAACGCGGCAAGGCGTTAGCCTTGCCGCGTTATTTTTTATTTGTATTGCAGAAAACGTTTGCTTTACGTTTTAATTTCCGCCCGTCCAGCCAAGCTCAGGGTCGGGCTTAGCACCGTTACCCATCCATGAGGCGGCTTCAAAGGTTTCATTTCCCTTCGCTCCGCACTCGCATGAATAATAATAATCTCCGGTTTCTTCATCGAGATATTTATCGTCTTGTACCTCTTTGTCAAAGGTATGAGCATCGGAATCAAAATCACCGTATTCCTTATGGCAACGGTCGCACTCTGCAAGCTTGCTGCATGTTGCAGTGCCGCCTGTGTGGCTATCGTAGCCCTCTGTTGCCACGCTCGTGCAGTTTGTGCATATTATATCCGTCGTGCAATCGCCGTCGTCGTCAGCGGGGGTGTGGCTCGCGTTACCCTCTACTGCGACCTGCTCGCAATTTGCATTCGTGCACATTCTGTCCTTCGTGCAGTCATCGGCGTGCGCCGCTTCGGCAACATGTGTTTTTGCAGGTGTGGTTATCTCCTCGCAAACGGAGCATTTTATCGGTGTTGTGCAGTCGCCGTCATCATCTTCGGGATCGCACGCTCCGAATTCGCCGTAGCTAAACGTTGCGGTTGTGCTTACCTCACCGCACTTGCAGGATTTATAGTACGTTGCCTGAGTCTCGCAGGTTGCATCGGTTGCCTTGGTGCTGATTCCGCCAACCACGGTCAGCTCTCTGTCATACTCGTGCGGTGTCTTGCCTCCGGCCTCGTACTCAAAATATGTGTTATATCCTACTTCGCCTGCCGTGCCGTCCTTTGAGGATTTTCCGCACTCGCAGGACTTATAGTATGTTGCGTAATCTGCGCAGGTTGCAGCCGTTTTACTGTATCCTGCTTCGGCAACTTCTTTGTCGTAGACATGAGTATGATTCTTCGGCACTGCGTAGTAATCCTCAGTTGAAACAGCTCCGCAGACGCAGGAGAAATAATAATACTTATTTCCGTCGACCGACGTATCTTCGCTCTTAAAGGTATTGTTATTCTCTACCTTTTGGTTATATACGTGGTTCGTGAGCGCTTGGTTTGCGGTGAATGTTTTGCTCTGGTCGCCAGAGGCTCTGTTGCACCATTCACAGGTCTTATAGTACTTTGCAGTGGTTTGGCACGTGTAACCGGCTGCCAATCTGTCTGCCTGAGGAATTTCTCTTATATAATTGTGGTCCGCAAGATTTCCCGTTTCATACGTATCATCAGCCGATGAGCTAACAATATTACAGTTCGGATTTGAGCAAGAATAATAATTCTTTGCCCTTTGCTGGCAAGTGGCAGCTGTGTACTGGCTCTCGCTCTGATTTTCAAAGTTATGGGTCTTTGCGGCAGTTGCGGTCTGATCACAATTTGCACATTTTACGGGGGTGGTGCAATTATTGTCATCGTCTTCGGGGGTATGGTTTTCGTTGCCCTCTATTGCTACCTTATCGCAGTTGACGCACATTCTGTCCGTCGTGCAGTCGCCGTCATCGGCAGCGGCGGTATGGCTGGCGTTTGCGGCTATTGCGATCTTATCGCAGTTGACGCACATTCTTGCCGTTGTGCAGTCGCCGTCATCGGCCGCAGCGGTATGGCTTGCATTACCGGCTATTGCGATCTTATCGCAGTTGACGCACATTCTTGCCGTTGTGCAGTCGCCGTCATCGGCCGCGGCTGTGTGGCTTGCATTACCGGCTATTGCGATCTTATCGCAGTTGACGCACATTCTTGCCGTTGTGCAGTCGCCGTCATCGGCAGCGGCTGTGTGGCTCTCGTTACCCTCTATTGCAACCTGATCGCAATTGGCGCACATTCTGTCCGTTGTGCAATCGCCGTCATCTGCTGCGGCAACATGAGGCTTAAGATCGCCGTGTTCGAAGGTTTCGGTTCCCTTAGCACCGCATGCGCATGAATAATAATATGCGGCTTTGGCTTTGCATGTTGCTTCGGATTTTATGTATTCGGAAGTCGCTATCTGCTTATCGAAGTTACACGTATGCGCCGATCCTGTTGTGGTGCTCGGCGTTTCCGTTGTTGTGCTCGGCGTTTCCGTTGTTGTGCTCGGCTCATTTGTCGTTGTTGAGCTCGGCGTTTCCGTTGTTGTGCTCGGTTCATTTGTCGTCGTTGAGTTCGGCACAGCAGTTGTTGTATCGCCACCCGGAGTAGTGGTACCGTCAGTGGGTCCTCCCTGAGGTACATCGTTGCAAGCGCAAATCGCAATGCACAAAAGAATTACAGTGAGCGCTAAAACAATCAATCTTGTTTTCATAATACCCTTCCTTTTTGCGCCCATACAAGCGCATTCTGTTGCATTATACTATGCTATGATATAATATTATACCATATTACATTACTCTTGTCAATGATTTTATATTTTTTATAATCTGTACATTTTGCATTTTCTCTTGACATCTCGTCTATTAAATGATATAATACTATCTTGAAAAATTGTGTCACAATAAGGAAGGTTTTTACAATGCAGTGGACATCTTTAAATGATCTGCGCGAAAAATATCTCGCGTTTTTTGAATCGAAGGGGCATCTTCGTTTGCCCTCATACCCTCTCGTTCCCATAAACGACAAATCTTTGCTTCTCATAAACTCCGGCATGGCTCCGATGAAAAAATTTTTCACAGGAGAGGAAGAACCGCCCCGTCGCCGCGTGACGACTTGCCAAAAGTGCATTCGTACGCCCGACCTTGAGCGCGTTGGAATTACCGCACGCCACGGAACATTCTTCGAGATGCTCGGAAACTTCTCGTTCGGCGACTACTTTAAAGAGCAGGCGATCGAATGGGCTTGGGAATTCCTCACCGTAACTCTTGAGATCCCCGCGGATCTTCTTTGGCCGTCCATTTACGAAAACGACGAGGAAGCATTCAGTATTTGGCGCGACAAGATCGGCGTTCCCGAGGAGCATATCGTTCGTCTTGGCAAGGCGGACAACTTCTGGGAGCACGGATCGGGACCTTGCGGACCCTGCTCCGAGATCTATTTTGACCGCGGCGAAAAATACGGCTGCGGCTCGCCCGATTGCCGTCCCGGTTGCGAATGCGACCGCTATATGGAGATCTGGAACAATGTTTTCTCACAGTTCAACAACGACGGTCAGGGCAACTACACAGAGCTTGCTCAAAAGAACATAGACACAGGAATGGGTCTTGAACGTCTTGCTTGCGTTATGCAGGGCGTTGACAATATGTTTGAGGTCGACTCCATTCAAAAGGTCATCGCCAAGGTATGTGAGATATCCGGCAAAAAATACGGCGACGACAAAAAGAACGATATTTCCATTCGCGTTATCACAGACCACGTTCGCTCCGCAATGTTTATGATATCCGACACCGTTATTCCCTCTAACGAGGGCCGCGGGTATGTGCTTCGCCGTATTATCCGCCGCGCTTGCCGCCACGGAAAGCTGCTCGGAATCGACCGTTCATTCCTTGTCGATGTGGTTGATGTTGCCATCGCAGAGAGCTGCGGTGCATATCCTGAGCTTGAAACACGTGCGGACTATATTAAAAAGGTTCTTTCCATTGAAGAAGAACGCTTTGATGCAACCATCGATGCCGGTCTTTCCATTCTCTCAAATCTTGTACGCAGCGCACTTGCAGATAATTCCGACACCATCTCGGGCGAGGAAGTCTTCAAGCTCTACGACACGTTTGGTTTTCCCATCGATCTCACTCGAGAGATCGCACAGGAAAGCCATCTCGAGATCGATGAAGACGCCTTTGCAATGCTCATGGCCCAGCAAAAGAAGCGTGCGCGCGAGGCTCGTGCAAATATCGGCGGCTGGGATTCTTCATCTAAATCTTTACTTGAAAATATTGCTCTTACAGAATTTACGGGATACGGTAGTTTCTCCGCTCAGGCGAAAATACTTGCTATTATGGCCGACGGCGAGCTCGTTCAAAGCGTAAGTGAGGGAGATTGTACTGTCATTCTCGATCGCACCCCCTTCTACGGAGAGGGCGGCGGTCAGATCGGTGACGTGGGTACTCTCTATGCCGACGGAAAACTTATCAGTGTCACCGACACAAAAAAGACGGACGGAATTTATCTACACCTTTGCACCGTATCAAACGGCGTTTTCTCGGTTGGCGATAAAGTTACCGCTGAGATTGCGGGTGTTCGCAGAAAAGCCATAATGAGAAACCACTCCGCGGCTCATCTGCTTCAAGCATCGCTTCGCTCCGTGCTTGGCTCTCATGTTGAGCAGGCGGGCTCATACGTCAGTGATAAGGTCTGCCGTTTCGACTTCTCACATTTCCAGGCTATGACCGCAGAGGAGATCGAAAAGGTCGAAGCCACTGTAAATGCAAATATTCTTATAGCAAATCCGATAGTCACGACCGAAACAGATATCGAAACTGCTAAAAAGCAGGGTGCGACGGCGCTATTCGGCGAAAAGTACGGCAAAACCGTTCGTATGGTCAAGATGGGCAATTTCTCGAATGAGCTTTGCGGCGGTACGCATTGCTCCAACACCGGCGAGATCGGACTTTTCAAGATCGTTTCCGAAACTTCCGTTGCCGCAGGCGTTCGAAGGATCGAGGCTGTTACGGGTCTTGGTGTTCTTGAGCTTATCAAGCAGAAGGAAACGCTTATAAACGATACCGCGCGCGAGCTCAAAGCTCAAAATACCGCCGATCTTGCAAAAAGAGCCGCAGCGGTTATGAACGAGATCAAGGACGCGAGCCGCGAGATCGAAGCTCTTAATGCAAAGCTTGCATCGTCAAAGCTCGATGCTATTCTCTCCTCTGCCGTCGACGTTAAGGGTGTAAAGCTCGTGACGGCAAAGCTTGAAGGCATGAACATCAATGCCGCGCGCGCTTTGACCGATACGATCAAAGCAAATGCCGACACTGTTGCCGTGCTCTCGGTCGTTACAGACGGAAAGCTCAATTTCCTTGCCGCTGCCGGAAGCGACGCCGTAAAGGCAGGTGCACACGCAGGCAAGCTCGTTGGCGCTGTTGCCGCTATCGCCTCCGGTAAGGGCGGCGGACGCCCCGATTCTGCAATGGCGGGCGCACAGGATATCACTGCCGTTGAAAAGGCTCTTTCCGCTGCTGCTGAAATACTTGCGGGTCAGTTAAAATAATAATCAAAATAAAAAATATCCCACACGCGAATGCGTGTGGGATATTTTTTGTTTTTGATTAATCCGCAGTAAGTCCGGAACGTTCTATACCCTGTACCAGGAACTTCTGGCAGAAGGCATATATTATAACCAACGGCATAATTATCATTATACCCGTTGTTCCCGTTATTGCAGAATAAATACGGGTTTGTACCGATACTAATTTTGATGCCTCATTTATTAAGCTTGCGGGATATTGCTCAACAAGATGCACGAGAAGCGGCACTCCCTGATTCGGAGATATGAACAGATTGGTGTAGAACGTATCCGTCCATTGCCATGAGAAGGCAAACAGGAATACCGTTATCATCATAGGTATCGACAGCGGCAGTATTATCTTGACAAATGTCTTGAAAACTCCCGAACCGTCTATGTATGCCGACTCCTCAAGCTCATCGGGTACTCCGCGGAAGAATTGACGCAAAAGGAAAATATAAAGTCCGTTCTTAAATGCTATTCCAAACAGCGAAAGTATGATGAACGGGAAATATGTGTTCCTCATATCAAGTGTACCTGCGCCAATCAACTCAAACAGACCGGGGCCGCCGAGTATAACGCTTATCGGATCTCTTAAATCGAACTCCTTGAAGCTCGTTAGCATCGAAAGGCGAAGTGTCGGGTGAGGTACTATCATAGTCAGCATTACGATAAGGAATATCCACTTGCTGCCTTTGAATTTAAACTTCGCAAATCCGTAGCCTATCAAGCAACAAACTATCGTTTGTATGACCGCGCACGAAATGGAAATTACGAACGTGTCCATGAACGCCGTTACATAATCAAGCTCGCTCCATATCGCCGCATAGGTATCAAACGTGAACGTTTTGGGGATCAAGATAACTGCGCTGTCGGCAAAATCTTCGAACTCCATGACCGATCCCATTATTTTGGAAATGAACGGGAAAAGGACTACATACGTTACTCCTATCAGAAGTATCAGTCTGAAAAGATACCATACTACCTTCTTCAAGAAGAAGAGTGACAGATATTTCTCTTTTATCCTTACTTTCAGCGGGGCGCGTTCAAAATCAACCTTTATTTTCTTGCTTGGATCTCTTAAAGTTGCATTCATTATTTTCGCACCTCCTTATCAGTCATTTCTTCTCTGGTAGAACACAAACATCGAGAATATTCCGGCAACTGCCGCAACTATTCCTATAACAATGAGGAAGTATATCCACGACATCGCCGAGCTTATATAAAGCTCGCCGTTGTCGTATTGCTTATTGATGTGAGTCATTACCATGTTAGAGTTCGTTGTGAACGAGTCTATTATCGTATAAACTGCGTTTACCAATATCATCGGGCTTATCATCGGGAAGGTTATCTTCCAGAAGGTTTCCCATGCCGACGCTCCGTCTATTTGGCAGGATTCGTATATCGCCGGCGATATTGATTGTAATCCGGACAGGAATATCAGCATCTGAACGCCCGATCGGTTTACTATGTTAAAGATGTTATTTATCATGTACGTGACAAATTGCATCAGTGGCTCAAGTGCCGGAGAATCACCGAACAGCCAGTTCAGATCCATGAGTGAGACGAATCCTCCGCCGTCTTTTTCCTCTCCTGTGTTTATTCCGCCTGACATGTATGAGTTGTTTACGTCTTGCTGTGCAACATATTCCATAATACCCGTTGAAATTATAACGGGAACGAAAAGAATCGCACGGAAGAATGCTCTTCCCGCCATCTTTTGGTTCAGAAGAACCGCCATGAAGAGCGAGAATATCAGGATCGCCGGAATATCAAACACCATTTGGCCAAGTCCTTCAACCAAGACCTGAACAAAATCCGGATTCTCGAAAAGCGCCGATGAATAGTTATCCCAACCTACAAACATCAGATTTTGGCTGTCAAGAGGGTTGATATCATAAAAGCTCAGCTTTATGGAATCAAATATTATCGGAAAATAGATAAACACAAATCCGATTATAAACGGAAGAACAAATATCCAACCTGCTCTTGCCTTCTTTTTGTCAAGGGAGGCTGCTTTTTTTCTTTTTTTCTTGACATTGTTAAGTTTTAATTCGTTTGTCATTATTTTTTACCTCCCTTTCTCAGTGATTTATAACCTGGTATCCATATGCCTTTATCTCGTATACAGTTTCGCCGTATTTTACCGTTATATCGAACGAATTGTAGTTGAGTATAAAGGTTCTGTATGCCTCGGCATCGTCGCCGTCTTTTCCGCCGTATGTGACGGCTACAACAGAACCGTCGTCATAGGTGTACTTGCTTACGGTGTTCACCACTTCTTCCTTCTTTACCGGCTCCTCGACTTCTATGACATTTGTCATGTTACCGTCTTCATCAATCAGTCCGGCTTTCACCGAAAGATCGAAGAAGTGTTCAAATGTCGCCGTTGCCTCGTCGTAAAGACCTGTGATTACCGTCTCGTTCTCCAACGCTTCAAGATATACATCATTAGCGCCGGCATATATGCCGTTTATTGCCTCGGCATCTGCTACAATTGAGCTGATATTCGCTTTCGCGGACTCGATTGCGGCATATGCGTTCATGATCGTTGCATATCTGTTGCGGAAAACTCCCGTATAAGCGTCTATTTTCTGCTTTGCTTCTTCCATTTCGGATTTGGAAATGTTCATGGTGACCACTGTGGCCATGCGCTCTGCCAAGATTTCAGCAGCTTCCTCAATATCAAGCTTGCTAAGGTCTACAAGAAGAAGCTCCTCGTATCTCTTGCTTGCTGCCTGATACTGTGCCTTTGCAGCCTCATATTTTTCCTTGAAGGTCAATATCTCCTCTACATTTCCTATAACGTCGTTTACGCCGTTTATGACGCCTGCGTTATTTGTATCGGCGGTGTTATAATTTGCTTCGATATCCTCATCGCCGAACACAAGAACCTTTGCACGAAGAAGTGCATCGCTGTCCAAAATAGCCTTGATAGCGCCTATCTTCGCTTCGATAGCCGCAAGATTTGCCTCTATCTCTGCAACTGCCGCAACTGCATCATCATAGAACTGCTGTGCTCTTTGCTTCTCTGCATCTGTTGCTTCCGGATCTGCCTTTGTTGCATTGAGCTTTTCGAAAAGCTTTTCGGTTGCTTCCTTTGCAATCGCAAGTGCCTGCTCTGCTGTTTCCTTCATCTGCTTCGCGCTTGCATACGCGCCCTGGATATTATCAAGGTTCTCGCGCAGCGAAGGAACGTATGCATTATATGCTTCAAGCTTTTCCTCGGCATCTATGCGCAGTGCTGCGGCGTTCTTCTCCTCGTTGCTTGCAGCATTAAGCTTTTCTGTTTCTGTATTTATAGCTTTTATTGCCGCTTTCACGAGTTCAAGCGTCTGCTTTGCTGCTTCTACGGTTTCGTATGCCGAAACTGCTACTGCATAATCGCCTGTGACATCGTAAAGATCATATGCTTCCTGCGCTTTGTCGAGCTTTGTCTTCGCCTTGGCTCTTGCCTCGTCCTTCACCTTAAGAAGATCTCTCTCCTCTTGGGTCGTCATGCCGGAGTTGACCTCAGCGAATATCTCATTGTACTCTGCGTTTGCAAGATCGTACGCTTCTTTAGCTGCTTTGAGCGCTTCCTTTGCCTTGTAAGCGGGCTTTACGGTTTCCTCGCTCTCGTTCGCCTTCGTCATTGCGGCTTCCAGAGCTGCTTTTGCTGTGGCGAGTGCCGTTTCATACGGTGTAAGATTTGCAGCATTGATATCGGCAAGCAAAGCACCTGCGTTGATCGCGGCGTCAACTGCCTCGTTCTTTGCGGTGGTTGCGGTAACGATATCGTTGACCTTTTCCAGAGCCTTGTTCTTTCCGGAGTTATATCCGTTCTTTGCGGTATTGATAAGATCTGCTACGCTCTTTCCAACGCGAGAAACTATTTCATCAAGTATTTCAAGCGCGGCGGTTTGCGTTACTGCAAAGTCTGCGGGTGCTGCGTTTCCGATTATTGTTTCGGCCTCTGTTCTGACCGCTACCTGGATCGCTGCCAAAAGATCTGCCTGATCTCTTGCCGCTGCCTCTGCCTTCTCAACGGAAGTTTCATATTTAACCGGTGCTGCGGTTGCTATCGCCAACGCGCTGTCTGCCGCGGTATTGCTTGCTGCCTCAATAAGCGCATTGTAAATTCCGTTTATGAGAGTTGCTTTGCTGCTGCCGAGCTCTGCAACAAGATTGGATACAACCTTGCTGTCTTGGAAGAGTCCGGGCAGGCGGCGCTTCACTGCTGTCTTGACATATTCACAAGCTGCATCGCCGTATATCTCAAGATATGCCTCGTCTGCTGCCGCAACAGCCTGATTTGCTACGCTGAGAGCAGCGTATGCTTGGTCTACATAGCTCGAATCTATCTTCGCTGCTGCCTTTGTAGCCTTTATTGCCTGATCGCTTGCGTTCTTCAATGCTTTGATCACAGCATCACTCTGTATTCCGGGAGTTTTGCGGAGCTCAAGTGCCGCCCTCAGCGCTTCCTTAGCTTCTTGTGCAAGCTTTTCAGCTTCGGCAAGCGCTTCAGCCTTCTCAAGAGCCTTTCTGTCCGCCTCTGCCTCATCGGCATCGGGGATACGGTCGACTACGAGGAACTCGTGATCAATTATAAGCTTTGTCTGAAGATCTGACAGAAGATCGTTAAGCTCAACGTACATATCAACGACATCGTCTTTCCAAATGTCATATCTTATGGAATAGTTATCGCTGAGACGGTTGAATTCTTTAAGTACATCTGTATTCTGATACGAAAGCTTGAAATAAAGTCCGCTTCCGTTTTCTATTGCGCGAAGCAGAGCTGCCTTGAGGTTGCCCTCCTCGTTTATCGGAGTGCCTGCGTAATTCATATAACCGTGGAGCACCATTCCGACAAACGGAACTGTGTTGCTTGCCACGTTATAATTACTTGAATTGAGCGGAGCGTTGACTATATGATCAACATATTTAAGCGTATAAGAATTGCCTCCGTCAACCATGATCTGCATATCCTCACCGTACTCGTTTCTCAGAAGCGAGATCTGGCGAAGTGCATCGATCGTGAACTGCATTGCGTCCTCACGGTTATAAGGATCATCCTCATCAAAGTCGGAGTTAAGAGCCGTTCCGAGAGTGGATACCGAAATACCCATCGGATTATACTTCATATAATTCGATGTGAACTTTGTTACAAATCTTGCAAAGAATGCAGGAGATATTGCAAGCTCATAATATCCGACGTAGTTTTGATATGTTGCGTCATATACGCGACGGCTGGTATATCTGTTGTCTATTGTCTTAACTGCGTGATCAAGAAGCGATACGCCGTCAAAGAGTGCGGTTTCACTTACATACGCAAAGTCGAAATCCGGGAAAATTCCGAATCCTTCCTCGCGTGCGGTTTCAACCAATTCTTGGAAGCCCGAAGCACCTCCGAGGGATTCCTCCCAGTTGAGATGGTAGGGCATCGTTGAGAACATACCGCCGTTTGCATAGCCTGTAAGTCTGAAATTGATGTTTGAGAAGCCCTGATTCTTTTCACCGACGGAAACGGGATCCTTGATCGCCGCCATTTCCTTGTCGATAGCATCGGAGAGCTCCGTATACATCGTCTTGACGTCCTCAAACGTTGTAAGAGGTGTCATAACGTTGACAGGCATCGAAAGGATCTTCTCGACGGTCTCAACCGTTCCGAAGGTCTCAATGTAAAGCGGAATATTTGCATCGGCTTCACTTTCCGCTATTCTCGAAATCACGCCCGTGTATTCGAGATAATCTCTGTAAGCCTCTGCCATACCGACCCAAGAACATTCATAATAATTGCTTATTCCGTTCTCTACCGCAATCTCCGTGTCTGTCAGCATGATGTATTTTATCTTATAGTTGCCGACGTACTTTCTGTCAGAAACTACCTTTATCTCGGTGTTTTGACCGACCGAGATCGCATCGGACATATTATAAGTATCGGAAGATCTCGGATAGAAGGTGACTTGCATGGAGCTGTATTCACTAGATGCATTTCTGTGCGATGTCGTTAACTGCGCCATCGAATCGCCTTCGTCAATTATAGCAAGGAAGCCGTGATCTTCTTCGGTAATTACCGTCTTTGTACCGTATACGGCATCTTTTATGATATTACCATCTTCATCTTCCTCTGCGGGAGATATGACATTCTCGTAATCGGTAACTGTTTTCAGACCCTTCCAATACTCAACAGAACCGTATACCGGGTATCTTACGGTTTCATGATGCTTACCTGTCAGCTTATGATAAGCAAAATCCGTTCCGTAAATCTTTGCTGAAAGTGTTGTGTTTGCACCGTTGTTCAGGTCCTCATAATCAAACAGCGCGCCCGAGCCGTCCGGGAAGAAATTATATCCGCCGTTTCCGCTCTTGCCTGCTCCCATAAAAGGAAGAACCGTGATACTGTCGAGCTGATAGAGCGACTCATCGAAGCGAATTCCGTTCGCCGGAAGTCTTACTGTCAGGCCCTGTTCGTCCAGCGTATATTCAAGTGCAAGTCTGAAAAGTGCGGGTGCCTTTGTCGTGCCCGTGTACTCGGTTTCAAGATGGTCTGCATCAAGCTGCTCAAATGTATAGCTCTGAACGTAAGTCTTGATGTGTCTTTCCGCTTTTATAAGGGCTGTGGTCTTTGGATTCTCATTGAAAACGTAGACTGCCATCTTTTTGGTTATCGGATATGTATTATTCATTTCCGATATCTCTTTATCGGTTACTCCCTCAGCCGAAGGATCGTAAAGAGTATAGTTGTTCAGGAGCTCTCTGACTGCCTGGTGGTCTACCGCTTTTCGCTTTTCATCGGGGTCGTTTTTGGGTCTTTCATCGGTAAAAACGACAGGACCGTTCATATCAAAGTCGGGATTTTCCATACAGATCAGATCATAATAGCCATATGACTGACCAACCTCTATCAACCCCGCTGCTTTTGCAAACGGGAAATTATCTATCGGCTCCTCGTTTGTTTTAAAAGTCGCCTTTTCCGTGATAAGGATCGACACGCTGTTGTTTACGGCTTGGCGCATCGGAATGAGAATGTTGTTCTCAAACGACGCCTTTGACGCCATTCTCGGAACAAGGTATCTCGAATTCTGACGGCCTATTGCGTATTCAACGCGAATACCGTTCTTTATGTACTTGATCTTTATCTGACCTCTCTCTGCAGCCTCAATGGTACTGAGCATTTCCTTCGAGGTTCCGTTGTCGGTATAGTTTACAATAACCTGCGAAAGAAGTCTTTTCTTTTCGTCCAGCGAATTGGTGTTCGAGGTATTGATATCCCAAGGGTTTGAGAAAAGCGTTTCTCCGGTTGCCTTTTTAAGTATAGCGACCTCACCGGTTATCTCATCTGCATAAAGCTCGTAGTAATCTGTTTCAAGCATGAGCTTCATTGTATTGAGCTTTCCCTGGGCTGTGGTAACCGGATTAACCTCGAACTCATCGAGCTTTAAATAATCTTCTATAACTTTCTGATAATCTATTGATCCCGATTCGGAATCGATTGCGTCACCCAAGGGTATTGCACCAACGGGAACTGGGATCACAGTCAGAGTTCCGCAGAACATCAATACAGCCAAGAAAGCCGATAATATTTTAATTTTTTTCATATTTCGTCTCCTCTCTGCACGACTACATGCGGTAATTAAGCTCGGTTACTATGTTGGATATGAAGCCTACGATCTTTCCGAGCAGTGTGGTAAACAGCAATGCGACAAACATGATAAATACCATTCCCACAAAGGTTCCTGCCGTTGTGAGGAAGTTTTTACCCATTGAATAATCGTGTGTTACCATCATTCCAAGGAAGATCAGAAGCCCTGACCAAATATAACCGAATGTGACAATGACTGACAAAATGTCAAGCTCCTCGACAAGCATGAAGTTAGATGCTATCGTCGTGGGGATAAGCAACATGACCATGGGAACAAGTGAATATCCGAGAGCGATTATAACATCTTTAAAGCTTCCTTCTCCGTCAAAGAGTGTCGTCAAGCACCAGTTTGCAACGGCAAACAGGAAGAACGGAACCAAAACCATAATTGCCTGATCTATTATCGTTGAGTAGTTTCCGTGTGGATTGGAAACATATCCGGTTCCGACAGCTTGATAGAAGAATGCTATTACGGTGATCGCTATGAAGAACACTGCTGCTCTGAGCGATCCTCGCTTTTCATGCTTTAGATCCCAGAATCCGTCGAACGGGTGGAATATCACATGGAAGACATACAAAACCTCTTCTTTAAAGTTTCTCTTGCCGCCGGCAACTGCCGCCCTGGTGTTTACCTTCTTGCAGTATTTCATGAACATAGCCCAAAGCAAGCAGATCGCAACTACTCCGATCGGAATGAGGATAATGAATTTGCTTATCCACTCCTTACGTATTTCTTTATACGCATCGGACCAGTTTGCCGTATCGTACGCCGCTTCGTAGTATTTCATTGCCTCCTCGTAATCACCGCTGCGGTAAAGAGACTGACCGATTCCGATATATGCGGCATCAAAGTTCGAGTTTCTCTTCAAAATATCCGTCCAGTCTTCGACTGCGAGGTTATACTGTCTGTTGTTTTGGTTGGCAAGTGCGCGTATCAGAGTGTTTCCGTACTCGGTTCTCTCATAAATCGTAAAGCTTCGATCGTTTTTGTTGAGTATGAGCATTCTGTCGCCCTGATAAACTATACCTGCCATATTACTTAAAGTTCCGAGCTGATTTCCGCTATCTCCGAAAACGAAGAGCAGATTTCCGTCGAAATCGTAAGTAAATACCTTCGAACGCTTTTGGTCGATTATTGACCATGTTTTTTCGGGTCCTACGGCAACGTCAACGATAGTTGACGGGCCGGTTATAACCGTAGCACCGCTCTGACCGACCGATGCGCCTGCAAGCGTGCTCGTTACACGAACTTCTCCGGAAGGCGGCCAAAATCCGTTTCGTCTCATGATCTCCTCGCCTGCGGCGTTGAGCATCTTGACGGGGGCGTAGTCGCCTGCCTTCGATTTTGAGTTTATCGCGCTCTGCTGAGCGTCGGGATCGATAGATCCTGTTGTTGCGTAAATAAATCCGTCCTCTGTTATCGTGATATTATTGAACTCGGTTGAAACGACCTGCTCGGACATCTCTCTCTGCTCATCGGTTTGGAAGCGTCTCCAAAGTATATCCCAAGCGCTGAGATTTGATTTCTGTGCTCCTATAAAGCCTGTGAAATCACCCGTATCGGTCATAACTATAATTCCCTGATATGTAGTGGACGACACGACAAAAAGTCTGTTGAACTCGTCGACCGCGACGGCTATCGGTCTGTATTTGTCGCCCTCATCGAAAAGGGTGGATACAGGCGCGGGAATTATCGCATTAAACTCATATTCCCCGTCGCCGTCGAGATCGCGGTCAAATGTGACTATTCTTTCATTGTTTGTGTCACATACATAGATCTTTTCGGGTGTAACAAAAACTCCCTGAGGATTATTCAGCTTATCGTCAATATAATCCGAGTTTTTGAACTCCGAGAGCGATTTTACAAAATTGTAATTCCTATCGAGGATAACTATTCTGTTGTTATCCGCGTCTGCTATATATACGTATCCGTCCTCGTCAACCTCAATGTCTGACGGATTTTTGAGTTCCTTTCCGCCGAGATTGTCAAGTCCTATCGTATTTGAGTTTACAACACCGTGCGTTATCGGGAGATAAGCATCGGGGGAATACAGTGCATAGCCGTCATACGAGTAAGTATACGTTTGATACGCCTTTGCTCCGACGGGAATCGCCATCACCGATGCCAGAAGAAGGATAACGGCAATTATCGATATTATCTTTTTCATTGCTTTTTCCTCCTTTTAATCCTTCATACCACTCGAACCCATCGTTTCTATGATGTTCGACTGAGTGATAACGAAAACAAGTATCGGCACCATCATCATAATAACGGTTGATGCCGCGCCCGCACCGGCACGCTTGATACCGCCGGCGAGGATCTGCTGGATCGCGTAGTTGAACGATTTGAACTGCTCTGACTGAATGTAGATCGAAGATCCTGCGTTCCAAAGTCCCTGGAACGAGTAAACGATAAGTGTCAGCCATGCGGGCTTGACCATCGGCATTGCGATCACCCAGAAGGTGCGGAATTCGCTTGCGCCGTCAAGTCTGGCAGATTCAAGAACCGCATCTGTTACGCCGCTATCCATAAACTGCTTCATGAGGTAGAGTCCAAGAGATGTACAGAATGCGGGAACGATCAATGCCCAATAGGTATCGAGCATTCCGAGCATACTCATGATGAAGAAGTTTGTGATCGAAGTAACGGTTGCGTGGAACATCAGCGATGTACGGACTGTCTCGAACATCCAACTGCGTCCCGGGAACTTGATCTTCGCCATGGCGTATGCTGCCATCGAAGAGCAGAAAAGGTTTCCTGTAGTTCCGACTACCGATACAAAAACCGTGTTGAATATGTAACGCGAGAACGGCACCCACGAGGTGTTCATCAGCGTAAACAGATCCTTGAAGTTATTAAGCGTCGGCTTCATAACTATAAATCTCGGCGGGAACATCCAAAGCTCATCAAGAGGCTTTAAGGACTGAATTACAACGTAATACATCGGCAAAAACATAAATACGCCGAGGATCACGAGCATAATTGTTATACCCAAGTCGCCGCCCGCCGAACGGTTCAGAACGACTTTGTGTTTTCTTGTTCTTAATCTTGCCATATCAGTTACCTACCTTTGAAATGACTTTCTTTACGAGTAGGTTGGAGCCAACCATTACGGCAAAGAGTACTACCGCTATTGCGGACGAATATCCTATTTCGAATCGCTGACCGCCGTAGTCGTCCAAGTGGTGCATTATCGTATGCGCCGCGTAATCGACCGAGGGGAAGCCGCACAGTGCGGTAACAACCGCTCCGAATCCGAAGGAGTTTGTAATGGACATGATAGCACCGAACATAAGCTGCGGCTTCATATTCGGCAAGGTTACATACCAAAGCTCCTGCCAACGGTTGCGAATACCGTCAACAGCTCCCGCTTCGTACTGTGCGCGGTCGACGCCCTGAAGACCTGCGATAAACGAAAGGAACGAGGTTCCGAGTGAGCACCAAATAGCGACGATTATACACAGCGGCATAACATAGCTTGCATTTTCGAACCAGTTTACCTCGCTTGAGATAAGTCCGAGCTCAAGAAGCCATGCATTTGCCCAACCGTACGAGTCTCCCGAGAAAAGCGTTTTCCAAACGAGATATGCTTCTCCGGAAATCGAAGGTGCGTAGAATATTAGAGTTACGATAGCGCGGATCTTCGGCGAAAGCTCATTTATAAACCATGCTACCATAAGTGACATAAGATAAGAACACGGGCCGACTATTGCGGCGAATATAAATGTATTCTTAACTGCGATGAGGAACACGTCGTCGTCAAGGAAAAGCCTGACGTAGTTGTCAAACCAGACGATGTTCGGCATCTGCAACATATTAAAGTCCGTAAAGCTGAAGAACACGGAAAGTACGACGGGAACGACCGTGAATATGGTGAAGAGGATCATGAACGGTGCAACCATGGCATATCCTGCCCAGTTGCGCTTCATCTCTTTCCACGTCCACTGCATTTTTGTCATATCTTTACGCGCCACAGCTTTTTTTGCTGCAGTTTTTTCTGACATTGTTTTATCTCCTTACTTAGATCAATATGAAGCTTGGTAATCCTTGAAGCATTCTGCGATCTCATCGAGCTTGTCGGCGAGTTCGTAGAAGTCGGAATACTGAGTTTTTCTTAACGCAACTGCCGCAGCCGTGAAGAATGCTATGTCCTCATCGGGAACGGAGTTCGTTGTTTCGGGGACCTTTGCAAGCGCCTCATTGATCAGGGCGATCTCGTCTTTATATTTTGCCTCTACTGTGCCGTCAAGCGTTGAAAGCACTTCTTTTATCTCGTCTATACGCTTATCGGCAAGTGTTTTTCCGATCTCAAGAGTTTCAAGATCGAATTCTTCGCGTTTTCTTGTTATTTCCTTATTAATTAGATTAATGTAAGAAAGCAACTCGTTTGTCGGGCTTGCGAGGTTATCATAAGCCGCAAGGAACGAGAATTGGGTGTAACGCGAGATTATATAAGAGCCGGGATAGTTCGGGATCGATGCAAGATTCTCGAACTGAAGCGAAAGCTGATTATACTCATCGGTCGACCAAGGCATACTTTCAAGTGCCTTTGTGTTTGCCGTGGGATGCTTTGCGGAGTCACCGAGTATTGCAACCATCTCATTCGAATAGTTGACCTGGCAATCTTCGCCGACATACCATTTCATGTAATCCCATGCAGCTGTCTTTGCATCACAGCCGTTCATCATCGCAATAGCAGTTACCGTGGAAACCGCCTGATTGTTGATGCTCTTTACGACCTTTTCGCCGTTCTCATAAATGAAATCACCGTCTTCATTAGTTTCATAAGTGGCGATACCGGGCAGCGGATAGAATGACCAAAGTCCGCGTATCTCCGTTGCGAAAACAACGAGCTGGTTATAAGTTGCGTTGTAGCTTGCTATACCTATCGGTATTTCACCGGTTCTGAAACGGTTTGCAAAATCGTACTTATAGGGGAACGAGTACATCGTAAAGAGATTACACATATACTCAAACGATTCAAGCGCGAGGTTCGAATCAAGATTGATTCTCATACCGTCATCGGCGAAAAGCTCTCCGCCCTGCTGATACAGGAACACCTTATAGTCATTCGACATACCGATCTGCATGTTCTTCGACTGAAGAACGGGGATCGCAGCCTCTATATCGTCCCAGCTTTTCGGAATTTCAAGTCCGAGATCGGCAAGAATATCATTACGGACGAACATCATCGCGAAGTTCTGAGTTTCGGGCAAGCCGTAGTAATGCATGATACCCTTTGTATCCGCAAGTCCGAGAACGTACATTGCCGCCTCATTGAACTGAGCGTCTTCATTCTTTATCTTGTTGCCGTTTTCGTCGAGCTTATAATTATAAACGTAGGTAGAACCTTCAAAATTATCTCCGATGTTGTAAAGATCGCCGTTTTTATCAAAATAGCAATAATGATTGCCGTTTCTATCGGTTACCTCGCCCGAGTTATCCGACGAGAATGCGATCGTGTACATCGTCACACCGTCACCGGATTTGGCGAGTATCTTTGACGTTCCGCGGCCTTCAATAATATAATTGTCAGCCTCAAGCTCGGAGATAAGCTCGGAAACGTTTTTCTTAACCATTACATATTGATTTGTAATTTCATTGAATCCTTCATAGTTTTCAACGTTAAGAAGCGCGCCGCGTATTGCGTAGTTTATGATGTTATCCTCAGTTACTCCTATATAAACATCAGGACCCGATCCTGCAAGTATCGACGGCAGAAGCGCTCCGGCGTTAACAAGCTTGAGATCAACAAGATGGCCTGTTTCGGGGGTGAACTGATTATTTATGAGGTTACGGATAACCTGTGTCTGGTCGCGGCCGTATGCAAGCCAGACCTCAACGGTCTCGTTGCTATCGGAGCTTTTGGTGGTTGCACCCATACGGTCATAGTTTCTGAAGAAGCTCTGGAAGAAACGCGTGATCTCGTGCCAGAGGCTCTCGAAGAAATTAGCATTTGCGGGGGGAAGCTCGGCATCTGCGCTCTGAACTACGAAATAGTCGAGTCCGAGCGGCTGAGTTTTAGCCGTGCTGACCCAAGTACCGAGAGTACCTATATAAGATTTGAGCTGATCGAGGTATTTTGCAACGTTATCCTCGTCCTTACCCATTTCCGCAAGAAGCCATGCGATACGCTCAAGCGTTGCAACATTAGAGCTCTTTGCTCCCGCTATATCAGCAAGCTCCTTTGCGATCGCCGTAAGATTGTCGGCCTCAACGAGAAGACCCGCCATCGTATCCGGCATTATGCGATAGAATCCGTAATCGCGGTATTCATCGGGATCGGCACCAGTGAGCTTCAAGATATCAAGGTAATAGGAGTTGATATTTGACAGCGAGCCCGATACGCGGCTGACAACATCTCCCATGTCGCCGAGAGAGACCTCAAGCTCGATCGTATATGTAACGCCTTCCTTGAAATAAAACTCAAGGGGGATCTCCTCCCACTGTGAATTACCGTTCTCACCGGAAATTCTCTTGGCATACATAAGCGGTCCGACCTGCCAATCGGTGGAATAGTCAAAACGCAAGTTCGCCGCCTCTGTGAAAGGACTTCCGTTATAATATCCGTCTGCCCCCTCGGCAAGGCCTTCGCTGTATATACGAAGTGCACGTGACGAGAACATACCGTCATTTATATTCTGTCTGTATCTTGCTACTATCTGATAAAGACCGTCTGCATCAACTTTGAATTTATATCTCAGCCACTGACCTGAGGTCTGCCACTTATCTCCGCCTATTGTATTGAGCACCGTGTGGCTCGTATTGGACGGCGACGTGAGTGCCGAGGAAGGATCCTCTATCGGGTAAACCGTTTGAGATGAGGACGAGAACACGTACTCAGCTTCAAACTTTACGCTTCCCGTACCCTTTTTGTATCCCTTTGCCTCATACTCTTTAAGAATGTCCTCATAAGAGCGGCTCTCCTCAAGCGGGCAAAGAGTGATGCTCTTTATGACCATGGGCTGATTCTTGGACTGAAGGCTTATCGTGTTCGTTCTGCCGGCATAAAGCAAAAATTCAAACGACTCGGAATAAAATCCGTCGACGTCGCTGCACTCATAAGCTCTCCATTCGGGAACACGCTGCATTGTGGGGCGTATCTCGTTTCCGTCTATATCCGAGGTAAAAAGTCTAAGATCGGACTCGGTCATTTTGTCAACGATCTCGTCTGTCCAGCCACCGTCGGGAAGATCTATAACAATATATGAAGAATCGGCAGCCACCTCATACTCGAGCCCGCAGCGCTTGGCTGCTTCGACGTAAGGCGTTACGTCGGTGTACGAGCCGTCCTGCTTTTGGGTCATCGTAATCTTATAGAGCGAGCGCCATACCTTCGCCAGCGTTAAATAACGCGCTTCGGCAAAAGGAATAGATCCGTTGATCTTAAGTATTCTTTCGATCGACGACGCCTTGTCCTCCGCCACGACCGTGCCTTCCTGACCGATAAGCTCGTTTACCGGATAATACTCGATCTTTATCGAATACTTTGAATACGTAGCATAATCCGTTACTATCTCATTGGTCTGCGGATCCTCGTGCGTTCCGACGACAACATTTGGAACATCAACGTCAAACGATATCTCTCCGATCGCGGGAGTATAAACGCCCAACACCTCGCCGTTATTAGGCACGTAGTCATCACCAACGACGGTCACGTCACCCGTGAGAGAATCGACCTTAACGCGATAAACGTCCGCCGTTGTCGCGTCGGCATTATAATCAATGCCGCTGACCGTTATCTCTTTTTCTCCCTTGGGAGCCGCCTTAAATATCTCCGTTCCGGCATACTCCTGATAGGATACTGCGTTCAGCAGCTCACGCACGTCATCGAGCGTTGAGTCGGACACCGACCCACCGCCGTTTTCGCCTGCGGCGGCGGGTATTACCCCCCCGACGAGAACGAACGACAACGCAAGCAGAAGAGCTGTAATTCTTCTGAACAATGGTTGCTTCATGATTTTTCCTCCTGAAAGATTTTTTCGGACAGGGCCGTGCCCCTCCGAACTGCCCTCGCTTTTGCGAGTGCTTATATTCAACCGAATCTTGCCAAGCTTTTTCCGTGAGCGCATCGCGACTCCGATATGCTTGCGGAAAAGCGACCTTCGGTCGGCAGGGCGAGCCTGCTAAAGAAGCGCTCGCTTTCCGCCACTATTCCTTAATGACGGACAGACCCCGACGGTTGGCCGACCGTCGGGATCTTCATTCTGTCGGTCCGCGGCGACTCCGCGGACTCCAAAGCGATATGCTTCCTCATTTGATGCTAATATGATACCATACGATAATTTCTCTGTCAAGGCGTATATATATGTAGAAAACCTCTGCCGCGCGCCATTTCTTTCGAGTGATCTTCTGCGCCGAAAAAGCAAAAATATTACCTCTTTTTTGATTTTTGGAAGATTTCACGAAGAAGTTTTTTTGTCTTTTTGTTTGGTAAATCAAATTTACATCAGTGGTGCTGCAAAAGTGTCGGTTTTGTCACGCTATGCATTTTTTTGTGCAACTTGTATGAACAAAAAATCGTAGTTTTTTGAGGGTAATTATAATTTACCTGCCTTTCCCGATACCCTGATTTTTCATGTATTGTCGATTTTCGGCACTGTATACATATTGCACAATTTTGAATTCAAAATTTCTACAAATATGTAGAATGATAATTTTTTCAACAAAAAACACAAAATCGACGCAAAAAACGCCTTTTTGGGCTTAAAATTTACATTTTTTGTATGCGATATAAATATTTGTAAATTTTAGGTTTTTAAAATTCACACGGTTACCACACAAATCACAAGTGCAAAGCAATAAAAATTCCCTCCCGTGAAACGGGGAGGATTTCAGTTTCGGTCATAGTCCTAATACTTCCGGCTACGCACAAGTGCGCTTTTTGTTGGCCTGTCAGCCATACAATTGTTACGCAAACCCGCTTGAGCGGGACTATATCAAAGCCTTCCTGCGGGAGGAAGGTGGCGGCGAAGCCGTCGGAAGGAGCCTGCGTTGCTTAATATTTAGAGTAACGATATCTCAACGCGCTCTCCCCCACCCGACTACGTCGGGAGCCCCCTCCCGGGGGGAGCCTTTTGCACAGGCTCATTATCACTCTATATTTCGTTTGCTTTTTCTCATCGGCAATAGCCTTTTTTGAACCGCGCCACTATCGCGTGATTTTCGTCTTACAAAAAAAATAAAGACCGCCGTGCGGTCTTTATTTTTCGTTTGTTTCAGTTTTCATCGCGATAGAGCTTATCGAGATTGTAGAAATCTCTCGCCTCGCGGCTGAAAATGTGTACGATAACAGAAGCATAGTCAAGAATGATCCAGCTTCCGTTATCTCTGCCCTCGGTGCGTATAGGCTCAACTCCGCGCAGCCCGATCTTGTGCTCGACCTCGCCGATAAGGGCTTTGACCTGAGTTGACGAGTTGCCGGTGCAAATAACGAAGTAATCTGCGATCGAGGTCTTTTCCGTCACGTGCACTACCTTTATATCTCTCCCCTTCTTTGAGTCGAGCACCTCGGCGATCGCCTCGGCAAGCTCCTTCGGATCTTTATCGGTTAGGGGCGTCAAGTTTTCTGTTTTTTCTTCCATTTTTGACTTCTCCGTTTTGATTAATATTATTTTTTAATTATTAATTCATTTAAAGCATCTACTGTATCGGTGCTTATAGGTCTTTCTTCTTCAAGGAGTGCCGAAACCGTCATTTTGAACGAGGTTATCAGCACATCGCGAAGGTGTGCGTCTTTTTTTGATTTTTCCATGCTTTTTGGGTCTTTTGACCAAAACATTTCGCGCAAGCGAACGCAATCGGGGAATTTCCTTGTTTCGTCAATATAATCAGCAAGATATATAAGCTTTTCCGTCAGCGTCATACCCGCGTGACCCGTAGTATGCCAGCGAACAGCCGAAACTACATCGGCGGTTGCAAATTCCGGGTATTTTTCGGGGATAAGAAGCGCTGCGGTCTTTGCATGAAGCGTTTTGTCCGCAATTATTTCCGCTTTCGTTGGCTCGATTCCGTGCTCGCGCAAAATTTTTACGTGTTCTTCGACCGTCAATTCTTTTGTTATATCGTGCAGCAGCGCGGCGGCACGCAAAACGTCTGTTTTCTCGGGTGCATAAAGCTCACCGAGCATTATCGCTGCTTTTTCAACCGCGAGCGTGTGCGCGCGGCGCTTTTCGGACATTTGTGCAGTTTCTATTTTGCGCCGCAGCTCATTTAAAGTTTTTTCGTTTATCATTTTGATCCGTAAAGCCCGTTTTCCTTTATATAATGTAAGATCTCGGGTGTCAAATAATTTTCCGTCGGCTTGCCGCTCGCTATGAGCTCACGAAGCTCGCTTGACGAGATGTTTATTGCATCTGCATCTATCATCGTAATATCCGAAGAAAATTTATCTTTATATTCCGCCAGCTTTTTTCTCAAAAGCTCGCCTGCTTCGGAATCGTTTTCACGCCTGATGCCGACGGGTGTGCAAAGCGAGAATATCTCCTCGGCGCAAAACCAAGTATCAAGAGTAAGCAGCATATCCGTGCCGCAAAGCAGATAAAGCTCCCTGCCCTCTCTTGCAAGCTCGCGCAGGGTCAGCACGGTATAGCTTTTTCCTCCGCGCTTTATCTCCATATCGGAAATTTGCACGTTTTTGATGTCAGAAAACGCGATCTTGCACATTCGAAGCCTTGCGATTGGGTTATCCCCATATCCGACCGTTTTGTGCGGAGGTATTGCCGTGGGGATTATGAGCAGCTCGTCAAGCCCCATTTGCTCCGAAAACGCGCGTGCGGCGCCGATATGACCGATGTGCGGCGGTGAGAACGTTCCGCCGAAAATACCGGTTTTCATGGCAGCTCGATCTTTTTGTGCTTTTCCGACTCGCGGTAAAGCACGAGCTTAAAGCCTATAACGGCAACGACGTCGGAATTCGTGGCTTTTGCGAGCTCCTCTGCCGCCTCCTTGGTTGTATAAGGACAGGTCTCAAGCGTTTTCAGCTTGATAAGCTCACGCGCCTCAAGCGCGTCCGAGACCGTTTTTATTAAATTTTCGCTGATGCCGTCTTTGCCGATCTGCATGATCGTGTCAAGATTGACGGCGAGCGAGCGAAGGTATGCTCTTTGTTTTGATGTCATATGAACATTTCTCTCAATTTTAATAGATTTCCAAGCTTTTCTGTGGCTTTTGCGCGGTGGCTGACAAGGTTTTTCTCATCTGGGGTCAGCTCTGCATACGTTTTTCCGAGCTCATCGACCCAGAAAAGCGGATCGTATCCAAATCCTCCCTCGCCGCGCGGATTAACGAGTATCTCGCCGTAGGTTTCGCCGGCTGCCACCAGCGGCTTTTTCGTATTCGGGAACACGCACGCGATAGTGCAGACGAATTTTGCCGCACGGTTCGGCTCTTTGCCAAGCTCCGAAATAAGCTTTGCGTTGTTTTTCTCGTCATTTGTGTCCTCACCGCCGTAGCGCGCGGAGTATATTCCCGGTGCGCCGCCGAGCGCCTCAACGCAGAGCCCCGAATCGTCACCTATGCCGATATATCCCGACTGTGCTGCGAATCTCGCCTTGATAATTGCGTTTTCCTCGAAGGTTGCTCCGTCCTCAACGATCTCCCCGAAAAGTCCGACGTCTTCGAGCGAAAGTATTTCAATATCCGGCACGTATTTGCGTAAAAGCGTTTGCAGCTCTGCTATCTTGTGCTTATTGTGAGAGGCTAAAACTGCTTTCATTCTTCCTCTCCCCCGTTCGGTATCAATGCGCCGATGAACTCCTCGGCGTCAAAGCTCTCCATATCGTCTATCTGCTCGCCGACACCGACAAATTTGACGGGTATGCCGAGCGCTTGCTTGATAGATATAACGATGCCGCCCTTTGCCGTACCGTCGAGCTTGTTGAGAATAAGCCCCGTGATCTCGGCGGAATTTTTGAATTCCTTTGCCTGCAATATCGCGTTTTGACCCGTCGTTGCGTCAAGCACGAGCAGATTTTCGCGGCATGCGCCCGGCAGCTCGCGGTCGATCACTCGGTTTATCTTCGAGAGCTCATTCATAAGATTTTTCTTGTTTTGCAGGCGGCCTGCAGTATCGATTATCAGCACATCGGCGCCGCGGTTCTTCGCATAATTGACTGCATCGTAAACGACTGCGGCAGGATCCGAGCCCTCGCTCTGACGTACCATTTCAACGCCTGCGCGATCGCACCAAACAGCAAGCTGGTCTATGGCTGCGGCGCGGAAGGTATCTGCCGCCGCAACGACGACCTTTTTGCCCTCTCGCTTTAATTTGTTGGAAATTTTGCCGATAGACGTGGTCTTTCCCGCACCGTTGACGCCGATGACGAGCACGACCGCCGGTTTACCGTCAAGCTTCAGCGGTTCACCCTCGCCTATCATCTCGCCAAGGATCTCGCGAAGTGCGTTCGTAACCTCCGACGGCTCGCGAAGACGTCCGGCCTTCACGCGCTCGCGGAGTTCATCTATAATGGTTTCCGTTGCCTCAACGCCGACGTCGGCACAGATAAGCAGCTCCTCAAGCTCTTCAAGCAGATCATCGTCAACGCGCGTAAAAGAGCGCGCGATGCCGGCAAAGCCGCCGAATATCGCCTTTTGGGTGTTTTTCAGACCGTTTTTCAGTTTATCAAAAAATTTCATCCCAAGTGTCACCTTTCTTTTTGGCGATCTCGCCCACGTCAAGCTCAAGCACCTTCGAAATACCGTGCTCCGGCATCGTTACGCCGTAAAGGCGGTTTGCCGCCTCCATCGTGCCGCGGCGGTGCGTGATGACGACGAATTGAGTGCCGTCCGTGTATCGCTTTATGTACTCTGCAAAGCGCGTGACATTGACCTCGTCAAGCGCCGCCTCGATCTCGTCGAGTATGCAGAACGGAGTGGGGTTGACCTGAATGATCGCAAAGAACAGAGCTATCGCGATAAACGACTGCTCTCCGCCCGAAAGCTGCATCAGCGATTTGATGATCTTTCCGGGAGGTGCTGCTTTGATCTCAATGCCCGAACCGAGCACGTCGTCGGGATCTGTCAGCGAAAGCTCTGCCGAGCCGCCGCCAAACAGCTCCGAGAACACTCGGTTGAAGTTCTCGTTTATGCGGTTGAACGCATCAAGGAAGGTCGATTTCATCTCACCGTCGATCCTTGAAAGTATGCTTTCAAGATCGGCCTTGGACTTTGTCAGATCCTCGATCTGTCCCGACATATAATCGTATCTCGCCTTGATCTCTTTATACTTTTCAACGGCATCAAGGTCGACGTTTCCGATAGCGCGCAGCTTATTTCGGCACTCCGTTTGGATAGCCTGAACCTCGCGCCTCGTTTCCTCGTTTATCGCGGGATATCCGAGCGCTATTGCTTCGCTTCTCGTGATCCCGTGCTCCTCGGTCAGCTTATTTGCGAGCTTATCCTGTGTATCGCGCAGATTTTCAAGCTTCGTTTCGTATTTTGTATACTCGCGGAAGATGAGCTCCTTTTCGTTCATCTTGGCGCGCAGCTTTGCGCCGAGCGCGTTGAGAAGACGCTCAAACTCAAAATTATCCTCCTCAAGTGCCGTTCGGCGATCCGAAAGCTTTTTGAGTTTATCGGAGCTCTCTGCGAATTTCTCGCGGTTTTCGCGGCGCTCAGCCTCGATCTGCGCAATCTGGGCACGCAGCCCTTCAATTCTTTCATTTGCCTCGCCGATCTGCTCGCTAAGTCTTGCAAGCGTATCGTTCGATGCGCCGATAAGCGTTTCTTCCGTTTCTATATCCTTGCGCAAAGAGTTTATACCGATAAATTCGGCCGTCATCTTCTCGCTGATCGCATCGCGTTCTGCAAGCTTTTCGTTGCGCTTTATATTCGTATCCGAGCGATATGCGGATATCTCCTCGCGCGTAGCTGCAAGTCTTTCTATTTCGGCCGAGAAGGTCTTGATCTCCTCCTCGTTCTTTTGTCGCACCTCTCCGAGTGCTCCGAGATCGACACGCAGCTTTTCAAGCAAGGTATTATTGGCATCGAGCTTTGCCGCAAGCTGGCTGAGCGCATTCTGCTCGCTCGTGCGCAGCATATTTATAAGCTTTATCTTATCCTCGCAGGCGTTTTTCGCCGATACGACCTTTTCATACTCTCGGTTTTGTCTTTCGCGCTCTTTTTCGGTGTCCTCAATATCCGCGCGCAGTCCCGTCAGCTCCGATTCGAGATTTTTGATCTCACCGGCGCGTCCGAGAATACCGCCCTTGGTCTTTGACGAGCCGCCTGTGAACGAGCCGCCGGCATTGATCTGCTGACCGTCAAGCGTGACGGCGCGAACACGGTAGCGCATGGCGCGCGCCATATCGGTCGCATTATCTATATTGTCAAAAATCACAGTTCTGCCGAGCAGATTTGACACCACTCCGCGGAATTTTTCATCGCAGGAAACAAGGCTGTCGGCAATTCCGATATACCCGCGATAGCTCGCGGCGGACTGAAGCTCGTCCGTCAGGAAAGACGGTTTCATTGACGAAAGGGGAAAGAACGTGGCTCGGCCTGCCTGCGCCTGCTTTAAGCAGTACATAGCAGCCTTCGCGGCGCTTTCGTCTGCCACGACTATATGCTGAAGATTTGCGCCGAGCGCAGTCTCAATTGCGGTTATATACTTGTCCTCAACCGAAATGACGCGTGACAGAGGACCGTATATTTTTGCGCAGCGAACACCGTTCGGATCGGTTATTCTGCCTTCCGAATACTGTTTCATTACATACCGAACGCTACTGTTATAACCCTCGAACTGCTCCTCCATTATCTTGAAGTTTTCAATTCTTTGGATTATCGAATCGCGGCGGAAGCGCATTTTGGCAAGCTCCGAATCCGTTTTTTCGAGCTCGTCAAGCTTTGCATCGGCATCGCTTTCTTGCTTTGATCTCTCGTTTTCCGTTTCATCAAGCGATGCGGAATAAGAATCTATCATCGCCTGCTTCTCGGCACACTGTGACGAAAGTATGCCCGAGGTCTTTTCATACTCGGCAATATCCGTGCGCACCGTTCCGCTTTTGTCTTCGTCGGTAATATTAGCGTCTTCAAGCACTCGCACGCGCACTCGAAGTTCGTTTTCCTCTTTGTCTATGCGGCGAATATCCTCAAGCGCGGCGGCAAGATCAAGCTCCATTGCGCTTGCCTCGCGGTCAGCCGCTTTTTGCTCCTCCGTGAGCCTTTCATATTCCGAAAGTTTCTTTGAGAGCTCCTCGCCGAGAGCGCGTTTTTTGTTCTCGCGTGCCGACTTGACCTCGTTTTCCGTGTTTATCGCACCCTCGGAATTCGCAATTCCCGCCTGTGCCGATGCGATAAGCTCATTTATATGCAAAAGATTGGTTTCACTGACCTTATAATCACTTTCGAGCGCGTGATTTTCGTCTGTTGCCTCGCGTATCTCTCGATATATCTGCTCAGACGACAGCTTTGAGTTCTGCGAATCCTCAAAAAGCTTTGCGTTCTGGCGCTCGTACTCGGCGATCGCGGACTCTGCGTTTTCAAGATCAAAAGCCGTGCGGCGGAACGCCTCATCGGCCGTTTCCATATCTGCACGGAGCTTTTCCGTATCATAAAGCCAAAGCTGAACGTCGGCTTTTTTCTTTTTATCAAGCAGCTCAATGGCGCGTGTGGCCTTTGCCGCCTCTTTTTCAAGCGGAGCGACCTGAGCTTCGACCTCTATAAAAACATCGTTTATGCGAACCATGTTTTCCTCGGTCTGCGCAAGCTTTCTTTCCGTTTCCGTCTTTTTGTGGCGGAAGCGCGCGATACCCGCGGCGTCCTCGAAGATGCTCCTTCTCTCGTCGCTCTTTCTTGATATTATCTCGGCGATCTTACCCTGACCGATGATCGAATATCCGTCACGGCCGATACCCGTGTTCATGAAAAGCTCGTAGATATCCTTAAGCCTTACGGGCTTTCTGTTTATAAAATACTCACTCTCGCCGGCTCTGTAATAGCGGCGAGTGACCGTGACCTCGTCATACGGGCTGTCAAGCCTTGCCGTGTCACCTGTATTATCAAAGGTGATCGACACCTCGGCAAAGCCCATTTGACGGCGGCTGTCGGCACCTGCAAAAATGATATCCTCCATTTTTGCGCCGCGTATACTTTTTGCGGAGATCTCACCGAGAACCCAGCGCATGGCGTCCGAAATATTCGATTTTCCGCTTCCGTTGGGTCCCACGATGACCGTTGTGCCGCCCTCAAAGGTCAGCTTGGTCTTATCGGGAAAGGATTTGAAGCCCTGCATTTCAAGCGATTTAAGATACACAGGCGATCCTCCTTACATAATATACTCTATTTCTATATTATATCCTATAATGTCGATTTTTTCAAGAACTTTTATCCGATTTATTCCGTATTTTTCCGAAAGGCTCAAAACATTCCGCCTTTTTTGCCCCGCGGCGCGCGAAACCGCACCGGGTGCGACGTAGATAATAAGATCATCTCCCGTTTTTTCGGTCTTGTCAATCATCTCGCAAATACGCTTAAAATAAAGCTCATTCATTGCAAGCTCGCCGACTGCGGGGTGATTTGCGCCGCCGAAGACTGCCTCGTCGGACGCAAGATTTTCAGATGCGCAAAGTCCGACGCGAATAACATCTACACCCTCACGGTCAAAAACGTCGAGCACCCCGGCGGCACGGCTCGCGGCGACCTCACCGGTCATAGGTGTGTACTTGCCCATCTTCGCAAGCGTGCAAAGATCGGTATCACGGAAAACGACTGTCGGATAAACGCGCGCGGCCTCACAGCCCCATGCGGCGATATTTCTCGCCGTATCAAGCTCGCCGTCGGGCGTAGCAGAGGGCAGACCTACCATCATTTGACCGACTACCGAAAAGCCTGCATTTTTCAAGGCAAAAACTGCATTTTTCGACTGCTCGGCGGTATGCCCGCGCCGTGCGGCGCGAAGCACCGCATCATCTGTGCTCTGTATACCGAGTTCAACCGCCGAAACCGTATATTTTTTAAGTATTTCGATGATCTCGCCGTTTATATAATCGGGTCGAGTTGACAGCCTGATGCCGATGACCTTGCCCGAGTTGACGTACTCTTGCGCAAGGTCAAGCAGATATATCATAAGACCGCGGTCGATTCCCGTGAACGATCCGCCGAAAAATGCGATCTCTGCTGTTCTTTCGCCGAGTGTTGCGAGTGCCGTTTCTATTTCGTTTTTAACCCCGGACGGATCAAAATCCGTGTGCCCCGATATCGTTCTTTGATTGCAGAAAATGCAATCGTTGGGACAGCCGAGATGCGGTATGAATATCGGTATATTTGCGTGCCCGTGTTTTTTCATAAAATCCCTCGAAAACCAAGTAATTGCAGGGATATTTGGATAATATTCCCTGCAATTTCGCATTTAAATAATAGTATTAATTAAATCAATTTTCAAGCTCGCCGAACAGCTTTAACGCTTCTCGCGCCGCATTTTGCTCGGCGTCTTTTTTTGTTTTTCCGCTACCCTTGCCGATTATATTGCTGCCCATTCTCGCTTCGACCGTGAACGTCTTTGCATGATCCGGGCCTTCCTCGGAAATGAGCACGTATGAAAGATTGGCTGCGCCGTCCTGCTGCAAGAACTGTTGAAGAAAGGTTTTATAATCCTTGCTCTGTCCGCGTGCGAGCAAGCGCTCAAGCTCCTCCGAAATAAACGGCAAAAGAAATTTTTTAACGGTTTCTTGATTGCCCGAGTCGATATACATAGCGGCAAGCAAAGCCTCAAAGGCATCGGACAGCATGGATTTATTGTTCCTGCCGCCGTTTTTCTCCTCACCGACACCGAGCAGAAGATAATCGTTCAATCTGATCTGGTTCGCAAAGCCCGCAAGTGCGCGCTCGCAAACGACTTCGGCGCGCATCTTTGTGAGATCCCCCTCATCACGGTCGCGAAACTTTGCAAAAAGATACTCACTCGTGATAATAGACAGAACGGAATCTCCGAGAAATTCAAGCCTTTCGTTGCATCTGCAATCAGGCTCTTTTATTCTGTGCTCGTTTTTATATGACGAATGCGTCATTGCGGTGCGCAGAAGTCCGATATTTTTAAATTTATAATCTATTGCGGCTTCAAGCCCCGAGAGGGCTTTCGGTAATGCGTTCATTGTTTTTCTCCGTTGTTTTCGCTATCTTTTTTGGCACGGAATCCTTCTGCCGCGCGTGCGATATCATAAGTTATGCCCGTGTCAACGCAAGCTATTGCTTGGCGGATCGCATTTTTGAACGCTTTTGCGTTTGAAGATCCGTGTGCTTTTATTACAGGCTTTGCGATTCCGAGTATCGGCGCACCGCCGTACTCCGTCGGGTCATATTTGTGCTTGATCTCACGCAGACGGTTTTTGACCATTACCGCCGAAACCATCGAAACCGGCGAAGCCTTAAAGAGCTTGACAAGCTCACCCATGACCATCTTGCCCATGCCCTCAACGCATTTGAGCAATATGTTTCCGCAAAAGCCGTCGGTCACAACAACGTCACAGGTATCAAAAGGCAGGTGATTCGACTCAACGTTACCGACAAAATTTATTCCGTCATATTCCGAAAGATATTTATAAGCCGAAACGCGCAGCTCCGTACCCTTGCACTCCTCGGTTCCGTTGTTGAGAAGTCCTATGCGCGGATTTTCAACGCCGTAATAATTTTTCATATAGGTTGCGCCCATAACGGCGAACTGTGCAAGATTTTCCTCGGTCACTACAAGATTTGCGCCCGAATCGAGCAGCATAACAGGCGGATCAAAAGGAAGCACTGAAGCTATCGCCGCCCGATTGATACCGCGTATCTTTCGAACGATCAAAGAGGCTCCCGTAAACAGTGCGCCGGAATTTCCGGCACTTACGAAAACGTCTCCGCGTCCCTCGGCGAGCAAACGAAGTCCCACTGCCATTGAGGATTCTTTTTTTGCACGAACTATCGAAAGAGGGTCGTCCTCCATCGTTATCGTATCGCTTGTGTGAACTATTTCAAAGCGGCGGATATCGTGGCCACATTCCTTGGCGGTCGTTTCGATAACCTCACGGTCACCAACGATTATGTAGCTCGCCTGAAATTCATCATCGGCAGCAAAAACCCCACGCAAAATTTCGTGCGGTGCATTATCTCCGCTCATCGCGTCAACGATAATTCTCATAAGCGACCTTCCTTTCTTCCGTTATCTTTGGAAATAATCTAATGCTCTTTTTGCAAGAGCCTCATTTTTGGCGGTCTTTCCGCCTTTCACGCGAGCCGGCAAGGGCTCGACTATACCGAAATTCGCATTCATCGGTGTGAACTTCGACACTCCGCCGCCGCTGACATATGCAGCCATAGCTCCGAGCATCGTGGTTCGCGGGAATATCTCACCCTCCTCGCCCTTTGCACGCGCGGCTGCATTGATACCGGCAACAAGTCCCGACCCTGCCGACTCAACATATCCCTCTACACCCGTCATCTGACCGGCAAAGAAAATTTCGGGTCTTTCAACCACCGAGTAATCGGCGGCTAGGAATCCCGGGGAATTTATATACGTGTTTCTGTGCATGACCCCGTAGCGCAAAAATACCGCGTTTTCAAGCCCCGGAATAAGCGAAAACACTCTTTTTTGCTCCGCAAATGTAAGGTGCGTTTGAAAACCCACGATATTATACATCGTGCCCTCGATATTTTCCTTCCTGAGCTGAACGACGGCAAAATATTCTTCGCCGTTTCGGGGATTTTTAATGCCGACCGGTTTAAGAGGTCCGTAACGCAGAGTATCGTACCCTCTTTTTGCCATGACCTCAACCGGCATACACCCCTCAAAGACATTGAGCTTTTTGCCCTGTTCCTCTTTATCAAACTCTTTAAGCTCCGCTTCTTTTGCCTCGATCAAGGCAAAATAAAACTTATCGTACTGCTCCTTCGTCATCGGACAGTTTATATAATCGGCATCTCCCTTGTCATATCTCGACGCAAAAAATGCGATATCCATATCGACCGATGCAAAGTCCACAATAGGCGCGGCAGCGTCAAAAAAGTGAAGATCGCCGCAGCCAAGCTCGTTTTTCATATATTCCGCCATCGGCTCAGACGTCAGAGGCCCCGTGGCTATGACGGTTATCTCTCCGTCCTCGATCCTGTCTGCCTCTGCGTTCTCAACCTCGATCAGCGGGTGGTTTCTAATCTTTTTCGTTATATAATCGGAAAATTTTTCGCGGTCAACGGCGAGCGCCGCACCTGCCGGCACTTGTGTTTTATCCGCAGCCTCCATAATAAGCGATCCGCAGCGTCTCATTTCCTCTTTGAGAAGTCCGACGCCGTTTGTCAAAGACGCAGCGCGCAAAGAATTTGAGCAAACAAGCTCCGAAAATTTTTCCGAATGGTGTGCCGGGGTGAACTTTTGCGGCTTCATTTCAATAAGCCTTACCTTCACGCCGCGCTCTGCGATCTGCCACGCCGCCTCGCAGCCGGCAAGACCCGCACCGATGACCGTTACTCTTTTACTGCTCATTTTTTCCCCGTTTATAAGAACAAGCCTTGTTCGAGCAGACAAGCTGATCCTTACCCTTCTTTTGAAGCAATATGGCTCCGCAGGTGGGGCATTTCTCGCCCGTGGGCATATCCCAAGACGAAAAATCGCAATCGGGATAGCGCTCACAGCTGTAAAACACGCTCTTGCTCTTGCCGTGCTTTTGAACGATCTTCGCGCCGCACTTAGGGCACGGAACGTCTATTTCTTTGGTTATCTGCTTTGTATTTCTGCATTTCGGGAAATTCGAGCAGGCATAGAAGCTTCCGAATTTGCCGGAACGAAGCACCATGGGCGCACCGCACTTTTCGCAAACGAGATCGGTTTCAACAACCGGCTTTTTATCTGCCTTAGGTGCCGGTTTATTCTCCTCAAGCGGCTTTGTATTCTTGCAGCCTGGATAATTCGGGCAAGCGGCAAATTTGCCGAACCGACCGCTTTTTACGATCATTTTTGCACCGCATTTTTCGCATATAATATCGGTTTCAACTACCGGCAAAGCTTCGGGCTTTACGGCGTTTTCGTTTGCGGCGGCGAGCTTCGGCTCAAGCTCAGCCCAGAATTTTCCGAGCGCTCCCTCAAGAGTTTCCTCGCCATGCTCGATGTCATCGAGCTTATCTTCCATTTTTGCGGTAAACTTATAGTCAACGATCTCCGAAAAGCTCTCCTTCATAAGCTTCGTTGTGACCTCGCCGAGCTTTGTCGGCACAAGCATCTTGCCGTCACGCGCAACGTATTCGCGCGAGATGATAGTAGTGATGATAGGTGTATAGGTACTCGGTCTGCCGATGCCCTTTTCTTCAAGGAATTTGATCAGCGATGCTTCGGTGTAACGCGGAGGTGCTTCGGTATAATGCTGTGCCGGTATGACCTCGCGGCAGTCAAGCTTTTCACCCTCGCAAAGCTCCGGTATCTTTATATCCTTGACGTCTTTTTCCTCATCTGCATTTTTTTGTGTATCGTCCGCCGTTTCCTCGTAAACTGCCATGTATCCTGCAAACGTGACGGTATATCCGCCGGTGCGGAAGATATATCCCGCGCACTCAAAATCGGCATTTACCGTTGCAAGCGTTGCAGACTCCATCTGGCTTGCAATAAAGCGATCCCAAATGAGCTTATAAAGCTTGAACTGATCCTGAGTGAGATGTTTTTTTATGCTCTGCGGATCAAGCGCGGGCTTTGAGGGTCTTATCGCCTCGTGTGCGTCCTGCGCACCTGATCTCGATTTATAATTTCTGAATTTTGAGGGGCAGTACTGTTCGCCGTATTTTTCGGAAATAACGGCGCGAGCCGCCTCCTGTGCCTCTGCGGAAACTCTTTGCGAGTCCGTTCTCATATAGGTTATAAGACCGAGCGTGCCACCTGCGGCTGCGCCGACGTTAACTCCCTCGTAAAGCTCCTGTGCGACCTTCATCGTTCTTGCCGACTGGAAGCCGAGACGCTTTGAGGCCTCCTGCTGCAAGGTCGAAGTTGTGAATGGCGGTGCCGGAGATTTATGCTTTTTGCCCTTTTTGACGCTCTTGACATAAAACGGCTTACCGTCAACTGCGTTTACGATACGCGCAGCGTCCTCTCGGCTTTCAAGCTTGATCTTCCCACTCTCTTCGCCGTAAAATTTGACCGAAAACGCCTTTTTATCGGCGGTGGCGAGCATTGCATCAATGCTCCAATATTCCTCGGGGACAAACGCGCGGATCTCGTCCTCACGGTCAACTATTATCTTGGTAGCAACCGACTGCACGCGGCCTGCCGAAAGTCCGTTCTTGACATTCTTCCAAAGGAACGGGCTTAATTTATATCCCACGATTCTGTCGTAAATTCTTCTCGCCTGCTGTGCATTGACAAGATTCATATCAAGCGGACGCGGAGCTTTTATCGCACTCTTGACCGCCGTCTTCGTGATCTCGTTAAAGGTCACGCGCATAGTTTTCTCGACCGGTATGCCGAGTGCGACGGCGAGATGCCATGAAATAGCCTCCCCCTCGCGGTCGGGGTCCGTTGCGAGAAAGACCTTATCCGCATTCTTTGCCTCTTTTTTTATCTCGTTTATAAGCTCTCCCTTGCCGCGTATGTTTATATAGTGCGCGGCAAAGCCGTTGTCTATATCAACGCCGAGCGTGCTCTTGGGAAGATCGCGCACATGCCCCTTGGACGCGACAACGCGATATCCCGAGCCGAGATAGCCCTTTATTGTTGACGCCTTTGACGGCGACTCAACTATTATAAGATTTGCCATTTATAACCTCTGTTTTATTATTTTCGTATGTAAGCGCCGCCCGGACGCTGTGTGACCAGCCCCCGTATTTCAAGCACTGTCAGTGCTGCCATTATCTGCGGCAATGAAATTCCCGTCGCCGTCAGTGCTTCGGGTCTTATTTCGCAGCCCTCGGGGATCGCATCGTATACGGTGCGCGTTTTTTCATCGAGTGCCTCAACTGCGGAGTTTATGTTCTCTTTCGGTGCTTCGGGGATCTCTTTTTCCTCCGCCTTTACCGCCCGTATCTCTTTTTCCGTTTCTTCTTCCTTTTCAGCAAAGGAAAGTCCGCAAAGCATGGCGGCGATCCTTGTATAATTAGATTTTCTTTGCGCTCTTTCAAGTGCTCCGAAATCAAGTGTATCGGAATAAAGCTCACGGTAATTTTCAAGTATATCGTAAGCGGAGCGCACCTGTACTGCACCATCGTGGATCAGCTTATTCGTTCCCTCAGATCCCGGTGAGTCGATATTTCCCGGCAGAGCATAAATATCCCGTCCCTGAATTATCGCCGTGCGCGCCGTGATAAGCGCGCCGCTTCGCCCGTCACCCTCGATGACGAGAGTGCCGTTACACATTCCGCTGATTATACGGTTGCGAGCAGGAAAATTATAATCGTACGGCGGTGTATGAGGCGGATATTCGCTGACCGCACAGCCGTGGTCGATTATCTTTTCCATTAATCTTTTATGCTTTGTAGGATATGCACGGTCAACGCCGCAGCCGCAGACCGCAACGGTCTCGCCCTTTGCCGAAATTGCGCCGCAAGCCGCAAAGCTATCAACTCCGAGCGCCATACCGCTGACGACTATTGCTCCTGCGGCGGCAAGCTCGTATGATATTTTATACGCCGATGTCTTTCCGTATTCGCTCATTTTGCGAGTTCCGACAACGGCGATACATACTCGGTTATCAAGCTGCGGCAAATTGCCGCGCACATAAAGCACCGCCGGCGGGTCTTGAAGCTTTCGAAGCTTTGACGGATATTTTTCCGAGTCATATGCAATTATCTCGATACCGTGTCTTTTGCAATACTCAACCGTTTTACAGGCGCTGTCAAGATTTTTGTCTTCAAGCCGATAAAGCTTTTCGTTTCCGTGTAAATCAAATCCCGTGATCTCCTCGGGCTCGGCTCGGTATATTTCATACGCAGATTCAAAGCGTGCCAAAAGTCCCGGCAGCCTACGGCTTGCGGGCCCCAACCTTTCTGCAAGCCAAACCCAATAAAGAAGATCGCTTGACATAAAAATACCTCTTTAAATCAAATAAAATTGCGCGCTTGCTCCCAAAGTATCACGGCTGCTGCCGCCGCCGCATTGAGCGACTCCGCACCTGCCTTCATCGGTATATACACGCTTTCCGTGCACTCGCCGACGGTGGTATTTGCAAGTCCGTGACCTTCGTTGCCGACGACGAACACATCTGTCGGCAAAAGCTCAAACGAGCCGAGCCTTCGTGCGTCACGGTCAAGCGCTGCGGCAAATATTCTGCGTCCGTTTGCGCGAAGTGCCGAGATCGCCTCGGACATACTTTCGACAGCTACGATCTCAATTGAAAAGATCGCACCCATAGCGGCGCGCAAAGTCTTAGGATTATATAGATCCGCGCAATCTGCGCTTATGATCATTCTTTCGCAGCCAAGTGCGTTCGCGGAGCGAATGAGCGTTCCGAGATTGCCGGGATCGCGCACGGATTCAGCCAAAAACAGCCTTTTTCCGTCCGAAAACACCGTATCCCCATTATTTATTGTAACGATTTTTACAAGATTGTCAAGATGTTTTGCAACACAGATTATTCCCTCGGGCGATTTTTCTTCCGAGATCTTCTCAAAAACCTCGTCGGTCGTTCTTATTAAGCGGCAGGATCCGGGCAAAGCGGGCAGCTCGATATCCGCGCTTTCCGAGAGAAAAATTTTCTCTATCTTAACGCCTTTTTCGAGTGCTTCTTTGGCAAGCTTTATACCGTCGATACGGAAAAGTCCCGTATCTCGCCTCGCTTTTTTGTCGCCGAGCTTTATCACCTCAACGACCTCTCTGTTTTGCCGAGAGCTTATAATTTCTCTTTCTGTCATCATATCAAAATACAACAAAAACCCGGTAAAACCGGGTTTTTATCTGGCTTTTTACGCACCAAGCGCTTCCTTTGCCTTTGCGCAAAGTGCTGCGAATGCTTCCTTATCGGATACTGCGAGCTCAGAAAGAACCTTTCTGTTCAGCGCAATACCTGCAAGCTTCAGACCGTGCATAAAGGTCGAGTAATTCATACCGTTGACCTTTGCCTGTGCATTGATTCTTGCGATCCACAGACGTCTGAAATCTCTCTTCTTCATCTTGCGGCCGGCAAATGCGTAATTGCCGCTCTTCATGACTGCTTGCTTTGCCATCTTGAAGTGCTTGCTCTTTGCACCCCAGTAGCCCTTTGCAGCCTTCAGTATTTTATTTCTTCTCTTGCGCGTCATCATCGCGCCTTTAATTCTGGCCATTACCTTTTACCTCCTGTTTTATTTCTGAATGAGACGTCTGATATTGTCAGCCATCTTGCCCTCTACGTACGTTGCGGTGCGCAGATGTCTTTTGCGCTTCTGATCCTTTTTGCCGAGTTTGTGGCGACGCTCTGCGTGGTTCATCTTGACCTTACCGGTTCCGGTAACGGAAAATCTCTTAGCCGACGCCTTATGTGTTTTGACCTTTCCCATTTTCAAAAATCCTTTCTATAACATTTATTATCATAGAGCTGTGCTCATTATGAACTTATTTCTTGATCGGAACAACGACCATGCTCATGAATCTTCCGTCAAGCACGGGGCGTTTTTCCACTGTGCCGAACTCGGCACATGCAGCCTCGAATTTCTCGAGAACTTCCTTGCCTATTTCCTGATGGCTCATCTCACGTCCCTTAAAACGAAGTACGACGCGCACCTTATTTCCCTGAGTGAGAAATTTCTTTGCGTGATTTGCCTTGGTTTCAAAATCGTGAACGTCGATACGGCAGGAGAGCTGGATCTCCTTGAGCTCAACGACCGTTTGCTTTTTCTTGGCCTCTTTTTCGCGCTTATCCTTTTCAAAGCGGAATTTGCCGTAATCCATGATCTTGCATACGGGCGGAGTTGACTGTGCCGCCATAAGTACAAGATCAAGATTTCTTTCGTAAGCCATTTCAAGTGCAGCAGAGCTTTTCATGATACCGAGCGTTTCGCCCTCGGGACCTATAACTCTGACCTGGGGAAATCTTATTTCCTCGTTTATCTGCATCTCTTTTTCTTTTGCCGCGCTAATCGGAAATACACCTCCAAAATAAAAATAAAAATGCACGGAAAGCAAAAATTCTCCGCGCAAAGACACCCCCCATCGGGGCTTACCTTATTATACCCGGCTCGCTTTGCGGCAGGGTGAGAACGGAGAACGTTCTGCTTCATTGACCGTTTGATTCTACCATGTTTCTTTCCGTTTGTCAATAGTTTTTGCAAAAATTTTTATTTTCACCAAAAAAGACAGCGGTGAGTGCCTTTTGCGAGCTGATATCATAAGCTTGATATTCCGCATAAAACCCTTTGACCGCTGCCTTTAGTTGCCGGTTCCTCGATTGGCCCATGATTCGCCGACGCAAGTATTATAACATACGCGCGGTGGCTTTGTAAAGTTGGCAAAATGCACGATTTTTGATTTGATTATTGGTAAAAAAAGCTACGACATGGTACGACCTCGACTTTTGTCGTACCAAAGCGACATACTACGACATCGTTTGACCGCTTTCGCTCTTAATAATAAGTTTAAATTTTTTTTTGCGCAACGGGTAGAAAAATTTAAAGATATGTGTTATAATATATAAATAATAATCTCTTATAAAGGAATCACCATGCCCGCATACATAGAAAAAGCCGAAATGATAAATCTTCCCGTCGTGGCTCTCAAGGGGGTCGTTGCTTTCCCCGCCATCAATTTTAACATCGAGCTTACCGACGAAAAAAATATTGCCGCCGCCGAGACTGCGCTCTCGGCAAATTCCCACGTCCTTCTTCTCACAATGAAGGATCCCTCCTCCGAGATCCGCGAAAGCGCGCTGTTCTCCGTCGGAACCGTTGCAAAGATCAAGCAATCCGTCAAAAGCGGTGAGGGCACGCTGCGCATACTCGCGGAAGGATATTCCCGCGCCACCGCGCTGACGTTTACCGAGGACGAACATCTCTCGGCGTCCGTTATGTGCAAGACCATTACACTTGACGGAAGCGGCGGAGTCAAGGGCGAGGCGTATATGCGCGAAGCTATACAGATAATCGAGCGTATCATGGCATCTATGCCCTCTTTACCCGATGACCTGCTGGTCACGGCAAAAGCCATCGACAATCCCGGCATGCTTGCCGATTTTATTGCAGCGAATATTATGGTGCGAACCGATGACAAGCAGCGCGTTCTTGAATGCTTTGAACCTCTTAAAAGAATAGAAACTCTCGTTTTCCTGCTTTCAAAAGAAGCAGCTATGCTCGAATACGAGCTCGTAGTTCACAAAAAGGTACGCGAGCGACTCGGTGAGGCACAAAAAGAAAGATACCTGCGCGAGCAGCTTGCCGTTATTGAGGACGAGCTGGGCGACGGCAGTGATGAGCAAGAATACTACCAAAAGATAATGTCGGCAAATCTGCCCGATGAAATACGCGACAAGCTCCTTCGCGAAAACGAGCGCATGGCGCGCGCGCAGTTCGGCTCGGCAGAAGCTTCTGTGCTTCGAAATTATCTCGATGTGTGCCTTGAGCTTCCGTGGGCAAAAGCCACGACCGACCGACTTGATATCGCGACGGCGCGCAAGATACTCGACGCCGATCACGACGGACTTGAAAAGGTCAAGGAGCGTATACTCGAATATCTTGCCGTCAAGCAGCTCAATCCCGAGCTTAAAAATCAGATCATTTGCCTTGTCGGCCCTCCCGGAACGGGAAAGACATCCGTGGCGCGGTCGATCGCCCGCGCGATGCACAGAAAGTACGTTCGCGTGTCCCTTGGCGGTATTCACGACGAATCCGACATTCGCGGTCACAGAAAGACATATATTGCATCAATGCCGGGTCGCATTATAAATGCACTCATACAGGTCAAGGTCAAAAATCCATTGATGCTGCTCGACGAGATCGATAAAATGACCGCAAACGTGCAGGGAGATCCCGCATCGGCTATGCTTGAGGTGCTCGATCCCGAGCAGAACAAATATTTCCGCGATCACTTCGTTGAGATACCGTTCGACCTTTCCGACTGCCTCTTTATTTGCACGGCGAACTCTCTTGCGGGAATTCCGAAACCGCTGATCGACAGAATGGAAATAATCGAGCTTTCAAGCTATACGCGCCGCGAAAAGCTCTCGATTGCGAAAAACCATCTGCTTCCCAAACAAAAAAAGCGCCACGGGCTGAACGGGGCATCGCTCCGCGTTTCCGACGACGCGCTTTACGAGATCATAGATTTTTATACCCGCGAGGCAGGCGTGCGAGGACTTGAACGCGAGATCGCGTCACTTTGCCGCAGGTGCGCCATGAAGCTCGTTGAAAATCCCGAGAAAAAGCGCATTACCGTTGCGCAAAAGGACGTTGAGGCATTTCTCGGTGCGCGCAAGGTATTGCCCGACACGTTATCCGAACGGGACGAGGTCGGCGTGGTCAACGGGCTCGCTTACACCGAGGTGGGCGGAGATATGCTCCGCATCGAGGTGGCAATACTTGATGGCACGGGCAAGCTTGAGCTTACCGGCTCGCTCGGCGACGTTATGAAAGAATCCGCACGCGCAGCGATAAGCTACATTCGCTCGATCGCCTCGGAGCTTTCGATACCGAACGATTTTTACAAAACAAAAGACATACATATCCATGTGCCGGAGGGTGCTGTGCCGAAGGACGGCCCGTCCGCCGGTATTACGATGATGACGGCTCTCGTTTCGGCTCTGACCGATCGCCCCGTGCGCCACGAGGTCGCAATGACGGGCGAGATCACTCTGCGCGGAAACGTGCTCGCCATCGGCGGTCTGCGCGAAAAGACCATGGCAGCTTATGCCCGAGGAATAAAGAAGGTCATCATTCCGAAGGATAATGAAAAGGATCTTGAAAAGATAGACCCCGAGGCGCGTGCGGCTTTGACATTCCTGCCCGTTCGCCACGCCTCTGAGGTGCTCCAATACGCGCTCTGCTCGGCAAAGTCCACCGACTCGCCTCGCAAAGCGGTCAAAAAAGAGGAAAACAAGCTGGAAATACCGTTTGACGACATAAAGACGATCAAAAAAGGAGACACTCTCGGTGCTTAACCTTTCAAAAGCCGAACTTAAAATAAGCGCGGGCTTCCCGTCACAGTTCCCCTCCGACCCGATACCGCAGATCGCGTTTTCGGGGCGCTCGAACGTCGGCAAAAGCTCGCTTATCAACACGGTCCTCGGTAGAAAATCGCTCGCTCGCGTTTCCTCAGCCCCCGGAAAGACCGTTACCGTAAATTTTTATGAAATTGACAAAAAGCTCATGCTCGTCGATCTGCCGGGATACGGATTTGCCAAGCGCCCGCTTGCCGAAAAGGAAAAGTGGTCACGCTTAACGGACGGATATTTCACAAAAAACCCGAATATCGACCGCCTTTCCCTCGTTTTACAGCTCGTTGACAGCCGTATACCTCCAACACGCGACGACGAAATGATGCTCGATTATCTTTCTCAGCTCGGCATTCCTTTTATCGTTGTGGCAACAAAGGTCGACAAGCTTAACGCAACGGAAAGAAAGAAAAATTTTGCCGCGCTTGCATCACACCCCCTGACATCGGGCGCAAGAATAATTCCCTTTTCCTCGCTTTCGGGAGAGGGGCGCGATGAGCTTTTGGGTGTAATTAAAGGAGTTTTATCTTGATTTTCGATTTAATTTTGAACGGCGACATCAAAGAGGCGATAATCACTTTTTTGATGTGGCTGCCTATCATTCTTCTGTCCTTCTCGGTACACGAGACGGCGCACGCCCTCATTGCCGACAAGCTTGGCGATCCGACGGCGAAAAATCTCGGGCGGGTTACATTAAATCCCGCAAAGCATATTGATCTTTACGGATTTATCTCAATGCTTCTCATCGGTATCGGCTGGGCAAAGCCCGTTCCGATCACTGCACGGAATTTCAAAAAGCCGAGAAACGGCATGGCGCTTTCTGCCCTTGCAGGCCCTGTTTCAAACCTGCTCCTCGCCGCAGTGTTTTGCGCTCTTGCAAGCGTTTATTCAAATTTGATCTACCCGCTATTCGTAAACGAAGGCAATTTTCTGGCGCTTTACTATATTTTTCAGTTCTTCATCTACGGTGCACTTATAAACGTTTCGCTTGCGGTGTTTAATATGATCCCCGCGCCTCCGTTTGACGGCTCGCGCATACTATATGTTTTCCTGCCGCCGAAGGCATATTTTAAGGTTATGAAATACGAGCAGTATATCGGACTCGGCATAATGGCGCTGTTCCTTATCTGCTCCTTCGTCGAAATCGATCTTCTCAGATTTATCGTTTACCCGATAGTAAACGGTATGCTTTCGCTCTTCGGAGCATAAACAACAAAAAAGGAGGGAGCGTATGGCGCTGACTTATAAAATTGAACAGTTCGAAGGCCCGCTTGACCTCCTTCTTTCGCTTATTGCAAAGAACAAGGTTTCGATCGAGGATATTCCGATATCGCTGATCTGCGATCAGTACATGGACTATATCCGCGAGGCGGAACGCCTTGATATGGAGCTCGCCTCCGAATTTACTCTGATGGCATCGGAGCTTATGCTGATCAAAAGCAAAATGCTCCTGCCGCGCACGGCTGACGACGAGGAAGACCCCCGCGCAACGCTTACCGATGCGCTTATCCGATATCAGCAAGCCAAGGCTGCGGCTTTGCAGTTCGCTCCGCTTTACGCCTATTATTCGGGCAGACTTGCAAAGGATACGGACGAGGTCACAGTCGACAAAGCCTTTGTTGCCGACCAAGATCCTCTTTCGCTTTGTGCGGCGGTGCGGCGGATCATCGCAAACACAAACGCCGATGTTCGCAACTCCGTTCAGGTGTTCTCGCCTATGATCAAAAAGCCCGTTGTGCCCGTTGAAGTCAAGATCGTCGGCATTCTGCGTCACCTTGAAAGCAAAAAAGGTGCGGCGACGCTTGACGAGCTGCTCTCCGACTCCGTTTCTCTGCCCGATATGATCGCCATTTTCATTGGCATTCTCGAGCTTGTCAAGGTGCGGCGTCTTATAATCTCGGATTCCGATGAGGACGAGCGCGGTATTCACGGCGCGCACACGACCTTCCGTATCAATGAGAACGAGGACGACATAATAAAAGAAGAAAAAAAGGCGGATAATTCTTATGACTGATAACATAAAAAACGAAGCTACAGCGCTCGAAGCCCTTTCGACCGTTGAGGATATATGCCGCGCGATCGAGGCGATCCTCTTTGCCGCAGGCTATCCCGTTGCATACGAAAAGCTCGGCGAGGTGCTCGGGCTGACTGCAAAGGACGTAAAGCTGCTTTGCGAAAATCTTGCCGAAAAATATAACGGCGAGAGCTCGCCGCACGGCATCATGCTGGCACTTTTCCCCGATACCTGCCAGCTCTGCACCAAAGAAAAATTCCTCCCCTATATTCGCGAGGCTCTCGGTATTCGCCGCGGAGGAAATCTCTCCGCGTCGTCGCTTGAGGTGCTTGCCGTTGTCGCTTACAATCAGCCCGTCACAAGATCGTTTATAGATCAGGTGCGCGGAGTTGACAGCAGCTACGCTGTCGGATCGCTGATAGATAAAGGACTTATCGAATCCTGCGGACGTCTTGACGCCCCCGGTCGCCCCATGCTCTATGCCACCTCGGATAAATTTTTGCGTGTCTTCGGCTTCAATTCGCTTGACGATTTGCCGCAGACCGAGCCGCTTGTTGTCCCGGAAGCGGCACCTCTCGAAAACGAAGAACAGGAATAAGGAGCGCAAATGACGGCATTAATCGTTATAGGCATTATTCTTCTCGTCATTTTCGGGATAGGAGCTATACGTGCCACCGTTTATATCGATTATGCGGACGATATTTCTCTTTACGTCCGCGTGCTCGGTATTAAGATCGGTATTCTCCCGAAAAAGGAAAAGAAGGTCAATATAAACAAATATTCGGCTAAAAAATTCCGCAAAATGCTCAAAAAGAAAGAGAATGCGGAGCGAAAAAAGCTCGAAAAAAAGAAGAAAAAGGACGAGCTTAAAAAGCAGAAAAAGCTTGAAAAGAAAAAGAAAAAGGACGCCGAAAAGCAGTATCGGAAGGATCACCCCGACGAGCCGAAAAAGGCTCATAAAAAGCTCTCGATCGGACAGATATTCCCCCTTGTCGGCGATGTGCTTTCAACTCTTTTCTCCCGTTTCGGGCGGCATTTTCGCATAAAGGTCGCGCGGCTCAATATCACCGTTGCAACGGGCGACGCGGCAACCACGGCGGTGCTTTACGGCGTTGCCGTTCAGGGCGTTGAATATATACTTGCCTTGCTCGACAAAATGACAAACATCAAATACCGCCGCGATGCGGAGGTAAACGTTAACGTCGATTATCTTTCCGACGAAACCACCGTTGATATCGCACTTGCTTTCTCGCTTAGAGTTTGGCACGTTTTCGATCTTCTCTTCCGCGTGGCGTTTGCCGCTGCCAAAAACATTTTGAAACCGAAAAAATAAATAATATACAACCCCGAAAGGATAAAAATTATGCAGAACGAATCAAAACTTCAGGACCTTGTGCGCACCTCCCTTGAGAGCATTCGCACGCTTGTTGATGCAAACACCGTCATCGGCGACCCAATCGTGACCGAGCAGGGCGTGACTATCATTCCCGTTTCGAAGATCTCCGTCGGCTATGCCTCGGGCGGTCTTGACTATGCAGTTAAAAACGAGCCGCAGAACAGCGCAAAGCCGAAAAACTTTGGCGGCGGCGGCGGAACGGGACTTTCGGTCGCTCCTATCGGATTTATCGTTATCAGCAAGACCGGCACCGTTGACTTTATCAACGTCGGCATGAAGGTTCCGTCCGATCCCATAGGACAGATCTCAGATCTGCTTGACCGTTCCCCTGAGATCATCGGCAAGATCAAAGAGGCTTTTGCAAAGAAGCCCGCAGAAAACAAAGAAGAAGCTACGTCAGAAGAAGCCGCAGAATAACGCTATCGGGCATATATCCGCCGTCGGTGAATATCATTTAATATGATATTTTCGGAGGTGTATATATGCCCTTGCGCGCGCGAATACTCGCTTTTTCACTTGCGCTTTCCTTTTTAGTCATTCCCCTGCCCGTTTCGGCGCTTTCAACACAGCCCTCGGTTTCGGCATCTTCGGCGATACTGATCGACGGCGCGTCGGGGCGCGTGCTTTTTGAAAAAAATTCGTCAGTTCCGATGAAGCCCGCAAGCACGACTAAGATCATGACTGCGCTTGTTGCGCTTGAGCACGGAGATCTTGAAAAGACCGTTTCCGTCGATCCGCGTGCCGTGGGTGTTGAAGGCTCATCTGTCTATCTTAACGCAGGAGAAAGGCTAACACTCTCGGAGCTTATATATTGCCTTATGCTTGCCTCCGCAAATGACGCGGCGGCGGCGATCGCATACGAGATTGCAGGCGGAATTCCCGAATTTGCCGAGCTTATGAACGAAAAAGCTCAAAAGCTCGGGCTTTTTTCCACGCATTTCGAAAACCCTCACGGGATCGACGCGGAGGGGCATTACACAACGGCGGCAGATCTCGCGCGGCTGACTTTCTTTGCTCTGCAAAACGAAAAATTTGCCGAGATAGTTGCCACCAAACGCCGCGTTATAGACACCGATCTTGCGAGCCGTTCACTTTCAAATCACAATCGCCTGCTGCTCAGCTATAAGGGCTGCATCGGCGTTAAAACAGGCTTTACGAAAGCCTCGGGGCGCTGCCTTGTTTCCGCTGCCAAACGTGAAAATTTGACGCTTATTGCCGTCACTCTGCGCGCACCCGACGACTGGAACGACCACCGTACCATGCTCGATTACGGATTTGAACACTACCGCGCCGAGCAGCTTTGCAGCGCAGGTCAGAGATTTTATGAAATGCCCGTGGTTTCGGGTGAAAAGGGGCGCGTCTTTTGCGTTGCGGGAAAAGACGTCTTTTTAACGCTTGCGCGTGAGCTTTCGGGCATCACCTATGTCGTTGAGTGTCAGCGCTTTCTTTTCTCCCTGCCGCGTGCCGGAACAGTTGGCGGACGGGTGGTTTTTTACCGTGACGGCAAGGAGGTTGCGCAAACGCGACTGTTATATTATATAATGTAAGGATTTTTATGGAAATCAGACTTCAAAAATATTTTACAGACTGCGGCGTGCTTTCGCGCCGCGCCGCCGAAGCGGAAATCGCCGCAGGGCACGTCAAGGTCAACGGGGGCGTTGCAAAAGTTGGCGATAAGATAGATCCCGAGCGCGACACCGTCACTTGGCGAGGAAAAGCCGTCGAGGCGCAGACCGAGCGAAGGATATACGTTATGCTGAACAAGCCGCGCGGATATGTCACCACAATGTCAGATGACCGCGGCAGAAAATGCATAACCGAGCTTATCTCCGATATTGATGAGCGCATTTATCCCGTCGGACGCCTTGATATGGATTCGGACGGTCTTCTTCTGCTCACAAACGACGGTGAGCTGGCAAATTTTCTCACGCACCCGCGTCACGAAATACCGAAAATCTACCATGTTAAAGTAAAGGGCAAGCTGACAGGCAATGAGATACGGGAGATCGGAAAGCCGATTGAGATCGACGGCGCGGAAACGCAACCCGTACGGGTTACTCTCGTTTCCACCGACCGCGACAGCTCCACTCTTGAAATGACCCTCTATGAGGGCAGAAATCGCCAGATCCGCCGTATGTGCGAGGCAAGAGGCGTTGAAATACTGCGTCTTTGCCGTATCGCCATCGGTGATATCACTCTTGGCAATCTTGCCCCCGGCAAATGGAAATATCTCACACGCTCACAGGTACAATATTTAAAAAAAGGAATTAAAAAATAATGCTTGAAGTAAAACCGATACAGTCAAAGGACGATCAGCGCGATTTTTGCGAGCGCGTCGGCGCGCGGTATGACGCAGACCTGCTCGCTTATTCCCTTTTTGACGGCGACCGCCTTGTCGGCGTTTGCCAGTTTAAGCTGACACCCGAGGGCGGCAGCATTAAAAGCCTTGATCTGACCGACGAAAAATTTGATCTCATCTATATGCTCTGCGCGGGAACGCTCAATTTCATCGAGCTTTGCGGTGCGCTCTATGCTTATCTCGATCTTGATATCACGCCCACAAAGGCAAAGCTGCTCGGCTTTCTGCCCGACGAGCGCGGAAGATACAAGATCGATCTTAAAAAATTTTTCTCAAATCCGTGTAAATGTAAATAAAAAACGCCCGAGAGGGCGTTTTTTTATTGATATCGTTTTGGCAATTTATGGTAAATAAGCACAAAGTTTGTTGGTAAAATTTGTAAATTATTTTTGTTTGAAACCTATTGCCAAATTTTACCAAATATGGTAATATATTAGTGTCAAAACACATCAAACGGAGGAAAAATTATGGAATCAAATGTAAAAATACTGATAGCGGACGAAAATCCCGCACAGCGCGCAAGTCTTCGCGAGGGGTTGACGCGCGCGGGGTATCGCATGATCGAGGAAGCGTCAAACGGAGAGGACGCGATCGGCAAGATCGGTCGCTTTCACCCCGATATCGCGATAATAGACGTCTGGCTCTCAAAGCTCGACGGTATCGGCGTGCTCCGCAATTGCCGCGCGCTTGATCTTGCACCCGATCGCTCACCGTCTTTTATCGTTGTTTCAATGGTATCAAATCAAAATATATTTATGGAGGCTATGGGCGCGGGTGCTTCCCTTTGCCTGCTCAAGCCCTATGATATCGGCAGCCTGCTTGAGCATATAGACGCACTTGTTCGTGAGCGTCAAAAAGTCTCTGCCGCATCAAGCGAGGTCGCGGAGAGCAAGACCCCTGACATTGAAACTCAAGTTACGAAGATCATTCATCAGATCGGTGTTCCGGCGCATATCAAAGGCTACCAGTATCTGCGCACCGCGATCTTGCTTACGGTCAGCGACAGCGATATAATCAATTCCGTGACAAAGGTGCTTTACCCGAGCGTTGCCAAAAAATATTCGACGACCACGAGCCGCGTTGAGCGCGCGATACGCCATGCCATTGAGGTGGCATGGGACAGAGGAGATGTGGATACGCTGAACAGTTATTTTGGATATACAATCCAAAACAATCGCGGAAAGCCAACGAACTCTGAATTTATCGCGATGATCGCCGACAATCTCCGCCTTAAATACAAATTGTACAAATAATGGAAAGCCCCCTCGGGGGGCTTTCTTTCTATAATTTATTGATCAAGACCTTGACATATGGCGAAAAAAGTCATATAATATTAGAGTTAAGACTAATTTAGGAGAATTTAAAATGGCAATTAAGGTAGTAAAATTCGGAGGCAGCTCTCTTGCCGATGCGGATCATTTCCGTCAGGTCGCTTCGATCATAAAGGCTGATCCTGCGCGCCGCTACGTCGTTCCCTCAGCACCCGGAAAGCGCTTTTCCGGCGACGAGAAGGTAACCGATATGCTCTATGCCTGCTATAATATGGCGAAGGCAGGCGAAAATATAGATGCTACATATGATAAGATCTGCGATCGCTATAATTCCATAATCACCGATCTCGGACTTGATTTCGATATTTCGGGTGAGCTTGAATACATCAAAAATGCGATCATTCAGCGTCGCTCCGGCCGCGATTTTGCCGCAAGCCGCGGTGAATATCTCAACGGAATTATACTTGCAAAATATATCGGCTTTGATTTTATCGACGCCGAAAACGTCATTTTCTTCAAGGATAACGGCACTTACGACCATGAGTTGACCTATAAGGCCCTCGCAGAGGAGCTGAAAAATCACGAATACGCAATTATTCCCGGCTTTTACGGCGCTATGCCTAACGGCACGATCCGCACGTTCTCGCGCGGAGGCTCGGATATAACAGGCTCGATCGTTGCAAACGCCGCAGGTGCTGAGCTTTACGAAAACTGGACCGATGTTTCGGGCTTTATGACCGCCGATCCCCGTGTGGTCGACGACCCCGTTTCCATTGACACTGTGACCTACCGCGAGCTTCGTGAGCTTGCATACATGGGTGCGACCGTGCTCCACGACGAAGCTATCTTCCCCGTCCGCGCGGCTTCGATCCCGATCAATATCAGAAACACAAATGCCCCCGATGCCCCGGGCACGATGATCGTTGAACATACCGACTCCTATGACACCGAGCGCGTTATCACCGGTATTGCCGGAAAGGGCGGCTTCTCCGCCATTAACGTCGAGGTTGAGAAAATGAACTCCACTCTCGGTTTCTCGCGCCGCGTGCTCGAGATCCTTGAGGAGCACGGCATGAATATCGAGCATCTCCCCACCGGCATTGATACGATGAGCCTCATCGTTCACACCGAGGAGCTTGACCGCTGCCGTGAAAAGCTCGTCAATTCCCTTACCCGTCTTTTAAAG